>JAACDH010000009.1 GCA_009936995.1 Rhodobacterales bacterium | reverse complement strand
GACGTATATCCGTGGTCTGGTAGCCACCCCATAGGATGCCGATGACCCGGTACACAAGCGCCCCATCGACGTCTCGCACCTTCTCGGCCCGAGCCGGCATCGCGGCCTGAATAACATACGTCACCTAGAAACCCAGGATACGGACCAACCCCACGTCGAGTCGGGCGTTCGCCAGATTCCGCCGCGCATCGGCCTCCGCTAGCAGCGCATGGGCGACAGAAATCTGGTCCCAACCATAGAAGATCTGAAGCGCCACCTCTTGATGCTGCGCGTTGGAGGGACCCGGAGCAAGCTCGGCCAGCGAGGCCAACACCGCCTCGTTCAGGTGGCCCACCACCACACGCTTCTTTCGCACATCGGAGGTGTCATGAATTGCCGCCACCTGTTCATCTAGGTGAACATCGATGTCCGACAGCGTCGCCAGATACGGCACCAGAACCGTCTGTTTCTGCCGCGACGCGTCCAAATCCAACACTGCCACGGCGCACTGGAGATCGACTCTTCGAGCCACGGTCGCGCCGCTTAGCACGGTGCCGCCCAAGGCCAGGACCACGGTGGCCGACGCTCCCATGAGCCCCCAACGTTGCCGAGAGTGGGTCATTTACAGGCTACCTGGACCAGCCCGCACGGGCCAGCCTAGCGATGATGGCTTGGCCGCGGTGCCCCCAGATAGGATGCAACATCTTAGACCGCTCATCGGCGAGCGCACGGGCCACCACGGCGGGTGATTGTCTTGCGGCGTCCGCCTTCGCGAGCACGTCGAGGGACAGACGATAGATACCGTTCTCCCAGTCTTCGCCGAGATGCTTCTCGAAGGCTCCGCTGGCGCCGACGTAGCCGTACTGTTCGTCGGCACAGTTGACGATGCCCATCCGATTCACCAGGAAGTCCGGCATGAACAGCACACCCTTCTCTTGGAGCAGCGCCCCATCTCGGTCGGTGTCTTCGAGCTGGTTGTTGGCGGCCCCACAGATGATTGGGGCCCGAATCTGGGAGATGGTGTCGGGGTTTAGACAGGCCCCAGTCGCACAGGGTGCGACCACGTCTACGTCCTCGAACAAGATGCTGGCGTCGCCGGGCTCGCACAGCCGGGTCTCTAGTTCGACATTCAGTCCGAGGGCCTGGGCGCGGGCCAGGTTGTCGGGATTCACGTCGGCGGCGATGACACGGGAAACACCGCGTTCTGCCAGATCTGCGAGAATAAATCGGCCGACATTGCCCACACCCTGCATGGCGACGGTCTTTCCCTGAAGGGTGCCCATGCCCAGGTGGTGAAGTGCCGCCTCCATCCCGCGAACAACACCGCGCGCCGTTGGTTTCGATGGATTTCCGCTTCCGCCCAGGTGCGCCGGAATGCAGGTCGTAAATCGGGTCTGGCTGTACACCGCGGTCATATCGGTCACCGTGGTGCCCACATCCTCGGCGGTCACGTAGCAGCCCGCAAGCGAGGTGATGAACGCGCCATACTCTTCGTAGACCCGTTGTCGGTCACGGTTCTCGACGCCGGTGTTCCGAACCATGATGCCCTTGCCACCGCCCCACCAGATACCTGCCAAGGCGTTCTTTCGGGTCATGCCGCGCGCCAGCCGAATGCCGTCCTTGATCACGTCGTCGATGGTGTCATACGTCCAGTAGCGAAGTCCGCCCGCCGCTTGTCCGCGACAGGTTCGGTGCACAAAGGCGCACTGGAGCACACCCGTGTCGGGCGCGACTTGGAAGAACAGGCCCTCGTGCTGGTCGAAGTCGGTCTTGTTGGCGGCCACGTGGTCGGCGAAGGGCTGAAGTTCGGGATGCGACGCCACCAGCCGATCGGTTTCGGAGTCCCAGGTCAGCGACAGCCGCTGGATGTTCAGGCGGGCGAGCTCGGCGCAGAATTGGGTGGGCGACAGGTCGTGCATGGGCTTCTCCGGAGGTGCATTGTAGCAGACCCACGATGCAACACAACGCGGCACAGCGTCCGTACGGCCCATCTCGCGAGAGTGTACCGGAGGCCTGCCATACCGAGCTCCCCAAAACTAGGCATACCCACGCAGAACGGCCAACAGTGGCACCCTACAATGGCTGGAACAAAGCGGGTACAAATCACGACGGACATCGACAGGGGAGCGTGCAACTCACTGAAGCTTGTGACGAGTAGACGCCTCCCGTAGGTTCTAGAAGGAGCCGCCCCAATCCCACAAAATATGGTCCGAGAGGTCTACATCGTCGTCGAGAACCTGCCGAGAACTGGGCCACGTCGAGCTAGTGGGCTGGGGGCAGCCTCCTCTTGCTTTGATGTAGGTCGAAAAACGCCCCGCGCCATTCAAAGCTCACAGGCTCTCTCCTGCCGGGCGCCTCCGCAGTACATCATCGCCTCGCGATTCACGTCTCTCGCGGCTTCTGCAAACGCGTCCCAGTCGACGATCTTGTCGGTGTGCCAACTGTCGGAAGGCTGAGCGGGAAGGGTAAGCGACAGGCGCTGCGTAGACGCCCGGTACGTCCACGTCTGTTTGCGATACCCGCCCGCAGCACCCATCTGCGGAAGCTGAACGGTCATCGCGATGGTGGTCGCCCCTGGATGATCGGCCATCAACAGACGGGTAAAACGAACCGCCTCGGTCACCCGCCAATCTTGCCCCCACATCTTGGGCCCCGGGAACATGCCGTAGCCGGACTTGCCGACGCGCTCCCATTTCCCAGGCACTACGCCCACTTCAGCACTTAGAAAGCCGCCCTTCTCCAAGACAGCCGGCGCCTCGTAGTAGCCCTCGATGCGCTCCATCAACCGGTCGCGAGCCTCTTCCGTTCGGGTCTGCTCGTAGGCATAGGTGGCCCGTGCGCGACGCGCCACCCGAACCGCACGCAGCTCGGTATTCGGCATCTCACCGTCGAAAGCCCGGTCGAGGGTCTCTTGGAGAATGGGGTCGATGAAGGCCTCGGAGCGGTCGCAGTAGGCCACCATGCTGGCAAAGCAGTTGTGGTTATCGGTGCGCAGGTGGTCCCGAGCAATGGGCCATCCGTCGACGATGGGCTCGGGCACATCGGAATCGGCCCCACATCCCAACATGATCAGCAGCAACAACATCAGGACTCCTGTTGGGCAACCAAGCCCAGAGCGCCAAGTATCCGGGCAGCGGGCGCCGGCAAGTCGCCGTCCAGAACCCGTAGCGCGAGGAGCAATAGCGGAACCATCGGCTGGTCCAGCTGCGGAGTCTTGGGCCATTCGTCGAGGACCTCTTGTGCATCCGTGCTGCCCAAAGGCGCGTCGCCAAACAAGGTGAGATCCTCCCAAGCCAGTTGAAGACGCTCGGTGAGTTCGCTGTGAACCGTTTCCGCCGGTGCGGCGATACCCAGTTGCCGGAGTCGTTTCATCGATGCCAGGCCGACGAACGCGTGCACGATTTCGAGGCCGGCCCCGGGGGTGGTGTCGCGGGGCGCGGAGAGCCGAAGCATCAGAGACTCCAGGCCACGAAGCAGGTCGTCGGAGAACGGGTCGGGGGCATCTGCCGCTGCCAGCGCCGCTCTGGCTTCATGGAGCAACCACCACAACGCCAACGCTTGCGTGCTCTGGCCTGACGCCGGCCCGCAGCGGCTCGCTTGGACGTTGGACCAGGCAGCCCGGTCGGAAATGGGCTCGCCCGATACCGCGATGTACTGAGAACCCAGCGCACCCGCCCAGCTCAACGCGACTTCGCGCCAAGGCTCATCCACATGGTTTTTCGCCAGTAATGCCGCCGACAGCGAGCCCAATAGCACCGGTATATGTTGGGAAGTAAGCGGTGGCCGATGCCGAGTGGCGTCGAGGGCCTGCCACAGCACCCTGTGGGCCCGAGGCGCCGGAACCTGCTGGACAATTTCGCCGGAAGTGCCAAGAGAAAGTGCCGCTTCGAGCTTATCGGCGATCGTGGTCTGCAGTCGTTCGGTGGCGATCAGTCTTCCATACTCCAATGCATACGAACGTCGAAGCCCAGTGTCTCCACTGAACAGGGTCATGGCGCTAAAGGACAGACGTCGAATACAGCGAGATAAAGCGTACACTTCAAGTCGCGCCAGCGCGTCGGGGGCGTCGAGAACCTGGCGCACTCGGTCTACACCTACGCCCTGCAGAATATGCCCCAGGGTGGCCGCCGGAAGCTCGACCATGAGCGCCCATTCGAGCAGCGGATCGCCCACCAATGCGCCTTCCCAGTCCACAACCCCGGACAGCGGCGGCGCCAATTCAGGCGAAGCCGGTCGGCCGAACAGGAAGTTGCTTGGGTGAAGATCGCCGTGAATGATGCACCACTCTTTCGCGGTGTCGAGTGCGCTGAGACGCTGTTTGACTCGATCGTAGACAGCTTCGCCCAACGGACCCAGGTGCGTGCCGGCTGAGCGAGCCGTGTGCCACCATCCGTACGTCAGCGCGCCCCACTCCGCGGACCAAGTTGCGCGGCGGGCGGTGAACTGGAGACCATCGACGGCGGTCCCAAAGCGCGGGCGACGATGGGTGGCCAGCTCGGTCATGAACTGGCCAACGGACGCACAGATGGCGCTGCCGTGCTCGGGGTGCCGGCGCATCACCGCGATGCCCTGCACACCTGGAAGGATTTCCGAAATTACTGCGGGCCAGGGCAACAAACCGGGCGTTACAATTCGGTAGTTACGGACGATGGGAAGGTCGACACCCCGCAGCGCGCTCAGGGCCGCGGCCTCGTGGTGCAGCGTGTCGACGCCTGGATCGGCCACCAATCGCCGAAGCAACACCTCCACGCCCCCAGCCAGTCGGACGCGGAAGTTCGCGTGTACCCAAGCCGGCGCCAGTGGCTCGATTGATACCGGCTGCGCCAGCCCGAGCTGTGCGAACGCACGGGCGATCAGCGGCAGCGGTGGTGTGGGGATTTTCGGTCGGGGCACGCCCATGGACACTCCTGGCGCAGTGTACTCCCAGTGCGACGGGTTCAGTATATATGCTAGGTTCCGGCAGCGAGGAAATGATGATAACTACGTTGTTCTTATCCCTTTCATTCTCTGCCTATGCCGCAGATGATCCATTGTTAGACGCCCTACAGGCCGAACTCGATCGAACCACCGACGCCTGGAATGGCTAAGAGGGTGCACCTTACTTCTTGGGCTACCGGGTCGTCGATGGCCACAGCCTCACCCTGGGGGCTCGGTACGGCCAGCCCGAAGGCGCTGACGTCGGCCACGCTCGCACCCTCGACGTCAGCGCACGGGTGGGCAGCTCCCAACGAGACAGCACTCACGAGATCCGCGGCTCCCAAGGCTGGGGCATGAACGCTCACCTGGGCGAATCCCTGCCCCTAAACGGCAGCCAGGAAGCCTTGCAGACCGTTCTCTGGGCCGCCACCAACAAAGAGATCCGCGACTCCCAAGAGGCCTGGGCCCGGGTGCAAGCCGACCAGCAAGTGCGGGTGGCCAACACGGACGACTCCGACGACTTCAGCAAAGAAGAGATCCGCGTCGATCTCGCAGACCCGGCGGCACTAGACATCGACCAAGATGCGTGGCAAGCCCTGCTCATCGACGCCTCCACCCGCCTCGACGCCCACTCCGGCATCGTCTGGTCCCGGGCGTACATCACCGCGCGAGCCGAAAATCGCTACGTGGTCACCAGTGAGGGCACGTCCATTCGCCAGGCCCGCACTTGGTACCGACTGGCCATGCAGACCTGGGCCCGGGCCGAAGATGGCACGGTCATCGACCTGTACCGTTGGACCGACGTGTCCGACGCCGAGCGCCTACCTTCTGCGGACGAAGTTCAGACGTGGGCCGACGACCTGGCGGACTTCACGACTCAGGTGCTGGAAGCGGGGTCCGGTACACCCTACGCCGGTCCACTCATCCTCCGCGGTCGCGCCGCCGGCGTCTTTGTGCACGAGGTGCTCGGCCACCGCGTCGAAGGCCACCGTCAGAAAGACGAAGGCGAAGGCCAGACCTTCAAAGACAAGGTGGGCGAACTGCTGCTGCCCGAAGACATCAGCATCATCGACGATCCCACCCTCACCGAGTGGGCGGGTTTCGACCTCAACGGCCACTACGCCTACGACGAAGAGGGTACCAAGGCCCAACCCGCTGTCCTTGTCGAGAACGGTGTGTTCAAGGGATTCTTGATGAGTCGTAGCCCCATCAAAGGCTTCCAACAGAGCAACGGTCACGGACGCGCACAGGTGTGGCGCCAGCCAGTCGCCCGCATGGCCAACACCATCGTTAGCACCACGAACCCGGTGCCCTTCGAGAAGCTCAAGGACCAGCTGCGCGCCGAGGCGAAAGCCCAAGGACGCGAGTTTGGGCTGATCATCGACGAGATTGGCGGTGGCTTCACCATGACCGGTCGCGTCTACCCCAACGCCTTCAACGTCCGCGCCACTTACGCCTACAGGGTGTTTGTAGACGGACGCCCCGACGAGCTCATTCGCGGCGTCGACCTCGTGGGAACGCCTTTGGTCGCCCTGTCCCAGGTGGTGGCGGCTGGCGACGATCCCGGTGTGTTCAACGGATTCTGCGGCGCCGAGAGCGGCTCAGTGCCCAACAGCGCGGTCTCTCCCAGCCTGCTGATTCGCCACCTCGAAGTGCAGAAAAAAGAGAAGGGCAGCACCCGTCCTCCGCTGCTGCCCAAGCCCGTTCCGGAAGGTGACGCATGAGCGCTCTACTCCTGTTGCTCGCACTCTCGGCCCAGGCCGATCCCATCGTCGACGGTTTGGTCGACGAGCTCACCCGCTCCACCGAAGCGCTCGAACTCGGTCAAGCCGGCCCGCCCTATTTCATCGCCT
This sequence comes from Rhodobacterales bacterium, assembly GCA_009936995.1. Classification (GTDB taxonomy): domain Bacteria; phylum Myxococcota_A; class UBA796; order UBA796; genus JAACDH01. Next base: position 5,241 of record JAACDH010000009.1, on the reverse strand, counting down.
ACGACCTCCTCGACGTCTGGGACACAAGCGTGTCGGCGACCTTAGGCGGCGTGGTCTTCCGAGACAGCTCCCCAGACCGCGATCTGGGGGTCTCTGTGCGGGTCGGTGGCCCCGAGCTCGACAGCGCCAACTTCGGCGATAGCTGGCGAGAGCCCGGTTTCCAGAGCCGGCAGACGGTCCTTGGCGACGACCCCATCGCCCTGCGCCACACGGCCTGGTACATCACCGACACGGCCTACAAATCCGCCATCGAGAACCTGGCTAGCCGCAAGGCCGCCCGCGCCCGTCGCGCCTCGTCCGACGCCGCCCTGTGTTTCTCCTCGGGAGAGGTCCAAACCGCCACCGCTTCGGCCGCAACTGCAGTGCCCATCGCCACCCTCGAACCCATCGCTCTGCAGCTCTCCGAAGTATTCCTCGCGCATCCCAACCTGGAATGGTCCCGGGTTTATGCAAGTGCAGAGATGGGTAGACGCATTCATGTCGACTCGTTGGGAACCCGCGTCATAAAACCGGTATCCACGATTGTGGTGCGCGCCACCGCACGGGCCCGCGCCCACGATGGTTCGTGGATCACCGACCACGCCAGCTGGGTGGTTCGCGGCGCCGACGACCTCGCTCCCGTCGAAGAGATGGTCGCAAAAACAGAGGAAATGGCGGATAGACTAGAGACCTGGCTCACCACCCCCTTGGGCGAAGACGACTACGTCGGGCCGGTGCTCTTCGAGGGCAACGCCGCCATCGAATTGGTCCGAAGCCTCGCGTTACCCGCCCTCTCTGGCACACCGGCGTCCGAAGAGCCACCCAAGGGGTCGCGCTCGGTGGTGTTTGGCGGCGGGGACGATACGACCGCCGTCCGGGTCAAGCGACGCTTGCTTCCCACGGGCTTCCATATCGCCGATGACCCCACCGGCGATCTCGGCCTTGCCTCTGCGTACGAGTACGACGATGAAGGCGAAAAAGCACAATCGCTGCAGCTTGTCATCGACGGCGTCATCCACACCCACTACGCATCGCGTACGCCGAGTAAGCAGGTCGACGTCTCCAACGGCCACGGTCGCGGCGACCCCGGCGAGTTGATCACCGGGTCGGCCAGCTGGACAACCCTCAGCGCCACCAAAGGACTGTCCGCGAAGAAGATGCACAAGGTCGCACTCGAACAGGCCGCCGCCTACGGGTTGGACCACTACTTGGCGGTCCGGCGCATCGAGGACGCCAGCGTCGCGTCCGGCGCCAGCGCCATCCGATTTAGCTTTAATGACGCTGGCGGCAACCGCCTGCCCGCGCCGGTCATCGCCGTCCGAATGTACGCAGATGGCCGTGAAGAGCCGGTCCGAGGCTTGCAGTTCGTCGGCACCGACCACCGGCTACTCCGAGATCTGATCGCCGCAGGCACCCAAGTCCACACCACTACATTGCTCAACGAAGGCCGAGGTCCAGCGTATGGTATCCCCACTACGCTGTCCTCACCCAACTTACTGATAGCCGAGGTCGAGCTGTCTTCGGGTGGACAAGACGGCGAGAAGCCGCCGGCACTGCCCAGCCCATTAGCGGTTCGATAACTACGGTTCGACGGTCACCGGGAACGTCACGTCAACGTCGGTATCGCCACCAATGCCCGAGAACCCGTCGGCGGCGACAACAGCAGCCAGCCCGGACGTCTTCACGGCCACATCACCCTGTATCGGCAGGTGCCGAAGGGTCACGGTGAACTCCGACGAGCCCAGGCTTGTCGCCTCGAAGATGTTGGCTAGACCCAGCGGATTTCCGTCGGAGTCCGCATCGTCGTAGGCTTGAACAAACAGCGCTCCTGCCGCATCTGAAGCAGGACCGAAGACCCCTGCACCCGTGAAGAAGACTTGGTGTTCAGCGGCTTCGTCGGCCACCTCTACCGAGATGTCCTCGACGGGATTCTCCAGCTCGTTGAGGAACGACACCTGCACGTCATAGATGTCGCCCAAGGCCAACACCACCGGGTCCACAACGGGGCTACCGTCGCCTTCGAGATCCACCCAAGCGAACGGAATGGACTCACCGGTGGTCTGAGACGTGAGGTCGAGAACCACGGTGGTAATCAACTCCACCTCGTTCTCTTCGCTCGGTTGGGTGGTGGCTTCACAGGCGCCCAACAGGACGAGAAGTGCAGGAATACAGTAGGCTTTCATGATTTCTCCTAGAATTCGAAGCCCAGGCGAACGCGAAATTCGCGGCCTGGTTCGTCGGTAAAGTAGCGAAGTAAACTGGTGTAGCTGCGGTAGCGGGTATTGAGTAGATTGTGAACTTCGACGCCGAACGCGTAGGTTCTTCGTTTCGCCTCGAATCGGGTGCCCAGGCCCGCGTTGACCAAGGTGTAAGCGGGCGGGGGCGGCGCCAAATCTACGCCATCGGGGACCCGCGTCTGTTCCGCCATATGGTCGACGCCTACCGTGAGATAGGGGTCTTTCAGGGCACGGAACTGCGGCTGAAATGCCACGGTGCTGGACAGCTGATCGGGGGGAATTCCAACCAGCCCTTGTCCGCTCTGAACGTCCACGGCACGGACCACAGCCCCTTGAACGGCCCACTCGAATAGCTCGTCCTCTCCTGCAACAAACTGCCCGTCCACACCGTAGAATACGGCGTCGATGGGCGAGAACCCGTACCGCGGAAAGGCGCCGCGGATGGTGACGTCGATGGCGGGCGCGCCGGTGGGGTCTAGGCTGGGCGCGAACTGGATGTAGTTCCGAGTGTAGTTGGCAAACGTCGAGGCTTCGACCCAGACACTTCGCCAATGAGCGCCAACCGTCGGCGACGACGCCCAAGTGGTCTCCACGCCGAGCCCAGGGTCACCAATCGCGTACACCGGCGAGGTGGGCGCACTGCCGTTCATGTACAACTCATCGGCGCTTGGAAACCGGCTGGCCGACGAAAGGTCCAACCGAAGGTCCACCGCATCTGGAACCAGGTGCCAGATGCCGCCGACCGAAACCGAGGCGGTGTTGTAGGCCTTGCCGCACCGCTGCACATCGTCATCCAACGAACAGTCCTCCGGTGCCAGCGTGCCCCGCGCTTCATGCGCCCGAAAGGCCGTTGAAGTGAGGTACGAGGTTCGGGACTGGTGATCGTAGCGCCCCCCCAACTCCACGGCCGCTCCCTCCACCACAAGCCGCTGGTGCGCATACATGCCAGCCGACAGCGACCGAAAGTTCGGAATCAGCGGAAGTCCCTGGTAGATGTTCTCCTGCAGCCCCGCATCCACGCCAAAGCCGCCTTCCAGGGTCAACTGTTCGCCCAGTACTCGGTCCTGTTGAACGAAGGCGCCATCCACAAGGTGGGTACGCAAAGAGAAGTCGTACTGAGCAGTGTCTACCTCGCCACGGGTCGGTTCAAACTCCTCTCGATGGTTCACCTGAAAGGCGTAGGTGGCACGAATGACCGCGCCATTCGCCAGCCCGAACACGCCACGGACCATCGCCAGATCATGCGTGACCTGCTGTCGAGGCGACCCAATCTCGTACGTGGACACCCAGTCCTCCGACCCGACCGGCTGGTCGAGGGCCAAGGGGTCCCGGAGCGCGTCAAGGGAGGTATTCGAGGCACAGTAGCAGAGACCCGCACTCAAATCGTAGTGGCGATAGCTTGCCTTTACCGAGCTTCTACCAAACGTCTGCTGAACGCTGGCGTCCGCGTTCCACACCTGGCTGGCGGTGTTTCCGAGCACATAGGTGGGGGTCTGTAGATCAGCGCCCTTCGAGAGGTTGCCGTGAAGACGCCACGACAATCCGGGTGTACTTGCGGCCATCCCATCCAGGCGGACGTCCACTACGCCCCGTCGCCCGTTGGAAACCCCGACGACGCCAAATTCTCCGTCAACACCCGTTTCTGAACGCATGGGCTTGGGCTCGACAAGCACCACACCCCCGATCGCGTCGGGGCCATAGCGCACGCCGGCTGCCCCGCGAACCACCTCGATGGCACCGGCTGAGAACGGATCGACCTCGGGCGCGTGGTCCAGCCCCCACTTCTGGCTCTCGTGGCGAACCCCGTCGTACAGCAAGAGCAACCTTCGTTCTTGCTGTCCTCGAATGATGGGTTTGGCGTTGTCGGCCCCACAACGGGCGTGGGTTACCCCAGCGACGCCAGACAGCGACTCGGCCAAGTCCTGGCCCGCGGCTCGGTCTAGATCGGCAGCGTCCAACCTCGTCGTGGCGTGGGTGTGGGTCTCTGCCGCAGACTCCTCCACCACGACGATGTCGAGGGCAGCGTCGTCAGAAGACTGACCATGGGCGGAGAATGGGTACACGAGCGCAGCGACGACGACGGCCACAACGCGAAGAGTGGGGTGCACGAGTGTGCTCGCTTGACGAAAGAGTCGGAAGCGCAGGCACACGTAGGCCCGCGCAGCACGTTGCTCAGGCGATGCGAGGTGGAGACGTCTTTGGTGCGAAGCTCAGCGGCGGGCCACGGGTGGAGAAGCCATCGGTCAGGCTATGAACCACGGTCGGAGAATCGACGGGCGCCACGGAGACCACAAGCTCGGGTAGTTTGTGGACCACCGTAGGCGTGAGGTCATCTTGGCAGCGCTCCCCGTGCTCTTCGGTGTCTGCTAAGTCCTCGTCATCGCTGGCGACGTCGTCATCAGCGGAGACGTCATGCTCCAACACACCATGTTCAGCGCACACCTCATGGGCTTCGATAACGTGGTGTAGCTGGCCAAAGACGCCACCAAACAGCCACACCACCACCAAGAGCAGCGTGAGGAGCGGGCGATAGCGCTTGCGGGCACCGAGGAACATAGCGCCTAATTATCCTCATTCCGAGACTCGCGCGTGGCTGAATTGTCATTAATCCGAAAGTCGGTCGGCCACCGTACGCACCAAACTGGCCTTCTTGTCGAGAACCGTGAACCGCCGTCGAGCCGTAACGCCCTCCTGATCCACCACGGTCAGCTCGTGAGCTCCAGCGGCCGGCGCGAGAGCGATCTGATGGATCAGCTCGGTGGTCTCGACAAACTCACCGTCCAGATGCCAGTGCACCTGGGCCCGATCATCGCGATGGGCCGCCTCGAACACCACCCGACCTCGCTGGCCGTTGAGCTCGACGGGCACGTACACTTCAGCGCCGTTTCGAGGTCTGAGCAACGCCAGCTCTCCAGTGTCTTCCTGCCCTTCACAGGAGGGGTCCCAGGGCGGAAGCGGATGGTAGTCGGCGTGATTCCGGTCGTAGAACCAGGCCTGTGAGGTGGGCAGAACGAACCAAGATCTG
>JAACDH010000637.1 GCA_009936995.1 Rhodobacterales bacterium | reverse complement strand
GTTAGCTGGGCGGCTCAGGCGGAAGCAAGTTGGGGCAATGGAGGCCCTCGAGGCTGACGTTTCGCGGAGGGTTCGAGACTCTTGAGAACGTCGAGCGTAGCGGGCGGGCGGACAACCGCGTGAAGGGTAAGGCGACCGCCGCAAATGCGGGCGAGTCCGTCTACCTCAAAGACGCGCCAAAGCAAATCTGCCCAGGAGTGCCATCGGGATGTTCCCTTCGCGGGCGTCTTGCACAGCCGTTCTCTCGGCTCCGTTTCGGGTGGCTCTGGAATCACCTGGTTTCGAAGGCGGTGCCTCGGGGCAAAGACCCCGTGGTACGACACGCCGTTCTTTCGGTTGGGTGGCACAAGGGCGGCCAACTTCTGCGCCAATTCGACCTCGCTGACGGTGAAGTCGGTGGTTCCGTTGGCGTAGGGCTTTCGCAGGGTGAGGACGAGCAGCCCGTCCGGGCGTCGATGCAGTCTCGTCCTTGCCAATGGTGGCCTCAGCACGTAACGGCACAGCCGTTCCAGACCTTCTCTGTCGCCCTGCCGAATGACGACGGCGGCGTGCAAGTCCTCGGCCGGACCGGGTTGACCCCCGGTCCTCGGCGCAGAGCCGAGGCAATCGGAATGGGCGGACAAATCCCCGCTGCAGTCGGCGTACCTTCGCGCCAGCGCGAACCCCAAGGGCGACGCGCCCGGCCACTGAGGCCGAGAGGAGGACGCCGTTGGCGTCGTCATCGACGTCCTCTTGGCAGGGTTCGTCAGCGCCGTAGCCCTGGGTGTCTAGCCAGCGCTCTACCGTGCGCGCGATGTGGGTGACGAGTTGCTGCACCTCCTCGGTTGAGGGCGGAGGCACCCTCACCCAGCGCACCGCGTCGCCATCGGCGACGAACACCCCGTCCAGGAGCAGCATGTGGAAATGCACGTTCAGATTGAGCGCCGAGCCGAACCGCTGAACCAGCCCGCAGGTAGGCGGCTGAAGCGACGGCGACCCAGTCTGAGCGCGCCAGCGTGCGGGCGATCAGGTTGGGGTCGGTGATTCGTCCGGCGCGGAGGGCCACGTCGATGTCCTGGGCGATCAGGTCGACGTGGGTGTTGGTCGCCAGGATCTCCACCCGAACCTCGGGGTTTGCCCGCCGTTAGAGCGTCCTACCGCCAAGCAAGCCCACCACCAGTCCGTGTAGACGCAGACGCAGCGCGTCCTCGTCCACCTGGCCAACAAACATCGACACCGAAAGCCCCTCTGCCGTTGCGACCAAGACCGCCGCCACTGACGGCAGGTCAAGGGCCGCACCCAGCTGGCCGCCACGTTGAGCATCAACAAGGCCGGCCACCAACCGGTCCATGAACTCGATGTATACCCTTGCCACCATCTGCCGCACGATCGGGTTTCGAGCGGCCTCGGCAGCCACTTCAAGCGACAAAGCCATGGCCACTTTGTCCTGGGCCTCGGCTGCACACATCATCAGCATTTCGACAAGCCCAGCCCGAACATCGGACGCCTCTTGAAGGCTGTCTAGCAGTGCCAAAGCTTCGGCCCGTTCCGCGGTGACAATCCCTTCGATTAGCTCGGCTTTCGAGCCAAAGTACCGGTAAAACGCACCGGGGCTCATGGACACGGCTTTGCAGATGGCCGCCATCCCTGTTTGGTGAAAACCTTGCTTGGCAAACAATTCACCCGACACGTTTAGGATGGTCTGTCGTTGGGCAGCCCGGGCTGCATGGTTGATGGGTCGTGCCATGAACAAGCCTCTATCACCTTGCCGCAGACCGGGTTGACAATTATAGAGCGAACATTCGTTCTCCTAACTGATCGGAGCTCATGATGAAGAAGCTGAATCGACGCGAACTGATGGGCCTGTTGGCGGCAGCCGCCGCGGTGGGTTGTGGTCAGGACAACGACCCGACCGAACCCGGAGTGCCAACAACACCGATCACGACGACGGTGCCAACCGAGACGCCCGAAGGCGTTCGTTACTTGCGGACGAATTGGAGCAAGGACCCGTTCTCGTTTGGCTCGTATTCTTACTTTTCAGCCGAGTCGCCAGGCACGGGTGCCAGCGATCAGTTGACCGTCGAAGCGCCCATTGATGACCAGATCTACTTCGCGGGAGAGGCGCTCAATCCCAACTACACAAGCTCGGTCCATGCCGCCCACGAATCAGGGTTGCGCGCGGTCGCGTCCATTCAAGCAGCCGGGCACGCAAGGGTCGCCATCATCGGTGCTGGGATGGCGGGGTTGACCGCAGCGGCGCTGCTAAGCGAGGGCGGCGTCGACGTCACGGTGATCGAAGCCAGAGATCGCATTGGCGGGCGGATCAATACCGATACCAGCCTACAGATCCCGACCGACATCGGCGCCAGCTGGATTCATGGGCCCGACGGCAATCCGTTGACCGAACTGGCAGATCAGGTCGGTATGGAGCGGATCGAAACCCAAGACGACACCATCGTCCGCGGCGCTGGGGGTCAAGAGGTCACGTCCGTTCCAGCATGGGTCGAGATCGCGGCCTACAGCACTAGCGCGGGCACCGAGATTTCGAATCTAAACCCGGTCTGGGCCTGGCAGATTTACTCGACGTATGGCATCGGATACTCGGGCAGAGATGTCAAGTTTCCCAACGGCTATGCACCCATTTTCGAGGCATTGACCGGAGACTACACCGTTCAGCTGTCCACGCCTGTGACCCGGGTCGCTCAAGTAGAGGAACAGGTAGAAATCGATACCCAAGGTGGCCTATTCGACGTCTATGACGCGGTCTTGGTCACCGTGCCGATGGGTGTGTTGAAGGCTGGTAGCATTTCGTTCGAGCCCGCGTTGTCTGAAGACAAGCTTGCGGCGATTGACCGGATGGGGATGGGCGTCTTCGACAAGCTCGTCCTGGTCTTCGACGAGCCCTTTTGGGACGAGCACACCAACATCATTATCATCGATAATGGACTCCCCAACGGGCAATTCAACTTCTTCATGAATTTTCACAAGTACTTCGGTGTACCTGTTTTGGTCGCCTACAATGGCGCCGGCCCGGCCTATGCGCTGGCGGACAAAACCGACGAAGAGATGGTCGAATTGGCGTTGGCCTCGCTTCGCGTAGCCTACCCAGACGCCCCAGCGTTGGCGACGGATTGAGCCTTTGGGGGCCGGCGCTGTCCTGCTCGGGCTGGGGCGGGACAGGGCATCGCTTGGCGACGAGATCACCCCTGCCGGCCCATAGCCAATATCGGAGGAGCGGATTCGCCTGTGTCGAAAGGGATGGTGAGGCGGGCCACGCGGGTCCACTCGCCAGGCGCCACCTCCGGGGAGTGGGGCAGCTCTTCTTCCGGCGCGAGGGAAAAGTCAGCTCCTTCCCACTCAGCGCAAGTGCCGGTCATGAAGTCCACGCTCGCTTCGCCGATCACGCTGGTACCCATTCGTGACTCCAGGCCGGAGGTGTCGAATGAGGTGGATTGAGCGGTGTCCGCGAATCCGATCACCCCGGCGGAGAGGCCAGCGCCCGCGCCGACTGCGCTGGCGCTCATGCTGCCGACCAGGCTCCAGGTGAAGAAATCGGGAGAGTAGTACTCGAGGGACGACATCGTTCCGCTGGCAACGAGGCCGTCGAGACCGGTCTTACCGTTGAGCGAAAAGCCGAACGGGATTGCGCCGGCGCCGGTGCCGGCAAGAGCGCAAGAGATGTGGTGTTCCCATTCCATGCCCAGATCGTTCTTGTACCTGATGGCGTAAGAACCGCTCTCCCCCGAAACCGCGACGTTGAAGAGCACGCCCGAGGCCTCCACCGCTTCAATCGGTATGAACTCGTAGTGATGGAGAATCGACCTGTCGACGACGCTAAGCAGGAGGACAAGAAGCATTTGAACATCTCCGAGACCAATATCCAGGCTTTCGGACGTTTTGGGTGCGCGAACGGGTCCCGGCGCCTGTGGCGCTGAGGCAAGCCGCCAGGCCTACCGCCTGAAAGGCGGGGCCGTTGGGACGCTCAACGTCGAATTTCGTGCCAAAAGTCTAAACGTTTTCGACGAGGTCCGGGTAGTCGATATAATGCTGAACGCCGTGCCCCATTCACCTACCCAAGATATCGACCTCATTGTGGCCGCTCAGGCTGGCGATGGCGCCTCGTTGGAGTTGCTTTTGGAGCGCTGGTGGCCCAAAATTCGCCGATGGTGCTCCGTTGAGGTGGCTGATGCAAGCTTGGCGGAGGACGCTTCTCAAGAGGTGCTGATTCGCGTCATGCGCCACATCGGCTCCTGAGACGCGCGACGACCGTTTTCAAGTTGGCTGCGACGCCTGGTTCGCAATGCCTGTATCGATGTCATGACCAAGCGCGGTCCCGTAGCAGCCTTCAAGCGTGAGTACGCAGAGGCGCCCCGCCTGGAGCGCGCACACGACTTGCGACAGGGGGCCGAGCGCGCCCGCGCGGCGTTCCAAAGCCTAAGTCCGCGTCAACGGCAGGCCATGGAGCTCTGCGACCATTTGGGGCACAGTACCCGCGAGGTTGCCGCGGAGCTTCAGATCGAGGTGAGCACGGTTCGGGTTTTGCTCCACCAAGGCCGCAGAGCGCTGCGCGAGTGTCTGGTGGCTCATCGGCCCGAGCTGGTTGCACTGCTTCGGGAGATCACATGAACTGCACAGCAGTACGTCAACAACTCTTGGAGATCCCGGTCAGTGCGTTCTCCGGTCTCGATGCACACCTGGCCCGTTGTCCGGAGTGCGCTGCGCTGGCGGCCGAAATCCGGGCCGGACACGCTTTACTAGAGACTGAGCTAGACGACTTTTCTCGGTCCGTTTCCTTTCGTGAGGCCCTCGCCTTGGCGAGAGAGGTCGACCAACAATCCACGCCGACGACGGCGCAAAAGAGGTGGAAGATGTTAGACAGTGGAATTCATATTGGCGCGACATTCGCCGCGGCCGCCACCGCGTTCATAAGCGTGGGATTGTACTCTACAACTGGCTCAGAGGAACGAGTAGTGGAAGCCCCGTTGGTTGAAGGGGGAGCCGAATTGCCCAGCCCGTGCTCCGCGCTCGATGAGTTGGAGGCCAACGCGATGCAGGGCACGCTGGATTCTGCGTCGGTGAGGTGTTTGGAAGCTCGGGTAGCCTCCGACGCTGGTGATCTAGGCGACGCATTGTCGCTGCTCATGGTGAATGCACACAGTTCAGGCGATATGGAAGCCTGGAGAAACTATGCCGAGCTTCGAGCCGAGCAATTCCCCGACGAGGCCGACATAGCGTACAAATTGGCGCTCTACCATCTCAAAGGCGGTTTGGACAGCGCAGAGGCCACACTGAAGTACGTAGACCAAGCGTTCGAGAATCGCACCCAATGGACCGGAGACACGTATATTACCCGGGTATTTAACCTGCGAAAAATCGGCGCAAGTGCGGCCAGCCAATTGTATCGAGCGTCACCGAAAGACACCAAAGCCGAGGAACGTGCAGTTGAATACGCCGTGGACTGGCTGGCCTATGCCAAGGCTGCCGGGCAGGACACCGAGGTCGCCTATGAACTGTGCACCAGCCTAACGTCGGCAGACGTCTGCGATGACGCATAGGCCAGGCCGGGCTGGTTGCTAGGTTTCGGCTCCACGCCCGGAGCGAGATCGACTGTCACCGTGGGGTAGAGTCCCAGTGCCGTGGGCGCTGCCCACCCATATGCTGGCCACCCATATGCTGCCCATGACGTTAGAATTCAACACGCTACGGAGGCCGCCTTGGAGCACCATCGAAAACTGGAACGAATGTATCGGGCCGCTCCGGTCAACCGCTACTTCGCGCCCGAATTGGAGGTAGGTGACGCGGTTGCCACGGTACGCATAGACGTTCGACCGGATTTCCACCATAGCGCGGGTGCCATGCACGGTGTGGTCTACTTTAAGGCGCTCGACGACGCGACCTTTTTCGCTGCGAACTCGGTGGTTCAAGAGGTGTTCGTTCTCACTGCTGGTTTCGAAATCGAATTCTTGAGACCGGTGCGGAATGGTGCCGTGCGGGCCGTCGGGACAGTGACTGCAGACGATGGCCACCGCATTACTGCCATGGGCGAACTGTTCGATGCGGAGAATCGGTTGGTCGGACGGGGCGTGGGTACCTTCGCCAGAAGCAAGATGCGCCTGGGACCGGAGGTTTTCTATTCGTAGTAGTTGGAACATGGCCCTGTCGCCTCGTTCGTTCGGGGTCGCCCGTCTCAACCGAATGAGGCAATCAAATCGGTGTCGTCGGTGAACGGAGTGAAGGGTAAGGCGACCGCCGCAAATGCAGGAGGTGCAAGAGGTGGTGACCCAAATCGCCTGGACGGTGGAGCGCTGGCTAGGGACGCAGGGCTACGCCGCCGATGAACCGTGCGAAGAGGACCAGGACGACGACGCCAACGGCGTACTTCTGTCGGCCTCAGTCGCCGGCCGGGTTGCCCTCGGCGTTCGCGCCGGTGCGAAGGTCCGCCGACTACAGCGTGCATCGTCGCGAGGATGGACTGCTGGTCCTCACCCTGCGAAAGCCGTACGCGAACGGGACCACAGACTTCATCTTCAGCGAGGTGGAATTGGCCCAGAGGCTAGCCGCGCTCGTCCCGCCCAAGGGCAAAAACGGCATCTCGTACCACGGGGTCTTTGGCTCAAGACACCGCCATCGCAACGAGGTGATTCCGTGT
>JAACDH010000105.1 GCA_009936995.1 Rhodobacterales bacterium | reverse complement strand
GTTCATGAATTGTTTTCCGGACCTCTTCAAGAAGAAATCGCAGGCTGATGGGATTGTAGCCGGTGTTCGAGCCCGTCGAGGGCCTTGCGTCCAAGCCGAGACAGAAAGAAACGCAGCAGCGGCGTGGCGAGTCGGCTGGGGCCAAGCAGTTGGAGGTCGAGGGTCCAGGTAATTCGGGTTCGGCCCCCGACCGTCTCGAAGCGGACGTCGTCGCGGGCGGTGCTGGTGTTGCCCAGTCCCTCGAGCACGACCCGATGCGGCGGCTCGAAGTCCACGATGCGGTAAACCATCGGGATCGTTCGTCCCAGGAACATCGCGTCAACGGCGTAGCGGGCTCCGGGGCCCACAGGTCCGTCGTCGATTCGACGGGCGCGAGCCACCCCTGGATCCCACTCTGCGGTGGATGAGAAGTCCGCGACGTAGGCGAAGACCTCATCGATGGGGCGGTCCGTTTCCCGGACCTCGCGGATGGTGGTCATGGGTTCTCCGCTGCAGTCATCCACACGTCCGTGTCGGCGAACAACTGCTCGACAAGGGCGGTGGTATCTGCAGGTGGGGACTTTGTGGCCGAACGCAGGTGCGTGGGTTGCGGGGTTCGGTCGAGCCAGAAGAGACCCGACCGAGGCGTCTGCTTGCGGGCAGCCAGCCAGACGATGGTGTCTGCCCCCTGCGCGGGGGTGCGAAGAATGGGTCGGGTGAGCGCGTAGAACAGGGGCATCGAGTGCTTCACGGCGTCGGTCTGCACCCAGCCTGGATGCATCACCGCCATGGGCACCGTAGGCCAGCGCACAGCGAGCTGCTCACCGAGCATGACTTGCGCACGTTTGGCGTCTGCGTACGCGGTGTGCCGCTGGTATCCGTTGGCCCAAGTGAGATCGCTCAGGTCGAGCCGCTGGCTGTACATCCCTCCCGACGACACCCAGATCCCCCGAGTCTCGGGACCCAGAAGGCCGCGTGCATGTAGAACGCGCAGGATCATCAGGTGGCCAAGCACCTGGGAGGCCCAGATGAGCTCGTGTCCGGCGTGGGTGAGGGTTCGCTTCAAGGGCATGGCGCCTGCATTCAGGACGACCGCCGCCAGGGCTTTGGGGGTGAATTCGCGGGCTGCGATAGCGACCCTCTCTAGATCGCCCAAGTCCACGGGGGTAAAGGCCGCGCCGATACGGTCTGCGGCCTGCTTCCCGCGCGTGGGGTTGCGTGCCCAGAGGGTGACCCGAGCGCCGCGCCTCACCAGCGCTCGGGCAGCAGCCTCTCCGATACCCGCAGTGCCTCCTGTAATCAGCACATCTTGGTCGTGTAGGTCACGCTCGGATTCGGTAGCGAAGTTGCGTTGGTGACGGCGAAAGCCAGTGGCGTCGAACGAGAAGACAATCGAACGGTCGAGCAACGAGCCGAGACGTGAAGCAGTCATGAGTCCTTGGACGTAGGTTCGGAGTTTCGTGAGGACGGGCGGGGCCTCGTCGTGCCGGTGGCCGACGCAGCTCTACCTCTTCGCAGAGCGCGTCGGGACGGTCTGCACCTAGGGGAGTAGTACGGCGTCGATGACGTGGATCACGCCATTCGTCGCGTCGATGTCCGCGGACACGACGGTCGCCGACTTGTTCAGCGTGACCGTACCATTCTTGACCTTCACCTTGAGGTCAGAGCCCTGCACGGTGGCGACCTTGCCCGAGGCGAGGTCGGCGGCCATCACCTTTCCGGCGACCACGTGGTACGTGAGAATCGAGGCAAGCTTGGCCTTGTTCTCAGGCTTGAGCAGCTCGTCGACCGTGGCGCCGAGTGCGGCGAACGCTTCGTCGGTTGGCGCGAACACGGTCAGCGGGCCGGCGCCGGAGAGGGTCTCGACGAGACCCGCAGCATCGGCGGCCGCCAGCAGCGTTCCAAAGCTGCCTGCACCGGAAGCGACATTGACGATGTTCATGACCTTCGGGGGTGGTGGCGCAGCGACCGGCTTGGCCTCGGGCATAATCACCTGGTCGATGACGTGGATGACGCCATTGGGGGCCTTTACATCCGCGAGGACGACCGTCGCACCGTCGACCATCACCTTGCCGTCTTGGATCGTGATGTCGATGGTGTCGCCCTCGACGCTAGGTACGGCACCCGGCTTGACGTCTGCGGCCATCACCTTTCCGGCGACCACGTGGTAGGTGAGGATTGCAGTCAGCTTTCCCTTGTTTTCGGGCTTGAGCAGGTCTGCGACCGTTCCTTCGGGAAGGGCGGCGAAGGCCTCGTCTGTTGGGGCGAACACAGTGAACGGTCCCTCGCTCTGAAGGGTCTCTGCGAGGCCGGCGGCGCCAACGGCGGCCACGAGCGTTCCGAAGCTTCCGTTCTTGGATGCCACGTCGACGATGTCGCCGTCAGCGGCGAAAGCGGAACTAGCGAGGGCAAGAAGAAGAGCAATAATCACAGGGTACCTCCACAGCGCAGTGCGCTTGTTGTGAACCCTACGTATTCAGTTTGAACAACTCGTGAACAGGTTTTGAGTAAGATATTGTCACGGACGCTCTGCGTACTTGGAGGTAGCGATTGGCGACGGAGGATATGGCTCGGGAAGGGCCCGTTTTATACTTGGCGCCCAATAGAAAGGTGACCATGACTGCTTCACTGACCACTCTGCTGTTCATCTTCGTCTCTATAGTCGCCGGGATTCTGGTCGCAGGGATCGTCGTGGTCTTCGTGCTCCTTGGGGTAGTGAGTTTGGGCAGTTTAGGCTTCCTCCTGTTCAGGGGTTTGAATCCCGATCCCAACAAGAAGTTGCCCAAAAAAGTGCAGGGAGCGCTCGAATACAGGTCCCGCACGGTCAAGGGAATGGATCCCCAGGAACAGGCGTGGGGCGCTGCGGCCGAGTCCCTGGCGCTCGAGTTCATCGTGCTCCCAGAGACCTGGATGAACTACGGTTACTGTGTCATCAGTGGCGAAATGAACGGTCGTCAGGTGAAAATTTCTGTTCGTTGCTATGGGAACTTGCGGTACACGAGCACGGCGGTTGGCATTGACGAACCGTTCTCGCTTCCCGACGAATGGGGCCCGGTGTTGAGCCAGCCCGCACGGCAGGGGTTGGCACTCGTCGAACACGCTCCAACGCTTGTGGTCAAGGACGGCCGGTTTCTCCACGAGGCCATCGGCGTTCGCTCGGCTCCAGCGCGGATCGTACAGACGGCCCATGCTCTGGTAGACATGGCTTCTGGCGTCGCGTTGAGCGGCCCTGCAGAAGCACAGCCCTGAATTCTGTGTTGCACCCACACGACGGAGCGCTCGCCGCAAATAGAGAAGCCCAGGCAAAACCTGGGCGATCTCGTTGAAATGGTGGAGGCGGCGGGAATCGAACCCGCGTCCGAAGCCACTCAGTCAAAACGTCTACGTGTGTAGCTCCGATTTAACACCCTCGCGAGGCACCGAAGCCCACCTCGACCGAGTTCGTCAGCGACGAATTGGATTATTTATCGTCCCCCGTCCACTGCGCTGCACTGTGGTTTCGGGACTATCCAGATCTTTACACGCCCAAGCAAGGCCTCTGGCGGCTAATTGCTCGGACGGCTGTGCCCTTTTTATCGGGCAGGGGACGATGGCCTAAGCCACAGCCCGCGCAGCGAAGAAGTTGTTATTGTTGGCAACTATCTTGTTTGCATGGTGTTTAACGAGGTGACACACGTCCTCGACACGCAGTTTCAAACCTACCATGACCCCGTCGAAACCAGAGCGCCCCCAGAGAGAGTGAATCAGGGCCTCCGCACGGCCGACGGGCTTGATGCGGATGACCTAGAACATCTCTTAGGTGCTCCCATTGGGGCGCTTCGTCAAGGGTGAGGGTCGAAATCAGTACTTTGTGACCCGCGCGACACGGCCCCGAGATTCCGCCCGGGATAGGACAAAATCCACTGGAGACCCACATGACCTTCCACGGACTGATGACCGCCCTCGTGACCCCCTTCCGCGACGGCGCGCTGGACGAAGCCACCTTCCGAAAGCTGGTTCGCAGGCAGATCGCGGGCGGAATCGACGGCCTGGTTCCGTGCGGCACAACCGGCGAGGCCCCCACGCTTCCCGTACACGAGCACCTTCAGGTGGTTCGCTGGACGGTAGAAGAGGCGGCGGGCCGCGTTCCCGTCATGGCCGGCATCGGTAGCAACGCCACTGCCAGCGCCATCGAGAACGCCAAGCGGGTGGTCGAATTAGGCGTCCAGGGCGTACGCGCCACCGCGCCCGACTACAATAAGCCCACCCAAGAGGG
>JAACDH010000636.1 GCA_009936995.1 Rhodobacterales bacterium | reverse complement strand
GCACGCCGTCGCGCTCTTCTCCAAGGCGAACGTCGACATCGAGCGGTGTCTCCAAGCTGTCCGGCATGGCGCTGACGCCCATCTGCTCGAGAAGGTCATCAGTGACGTGCCAGTCCACGACATGCTTGACGCCAAGTTAGATTTCGGCGTGGACCTTCAACGCCGCATACGCTCCGGCACCCGGATAGACCTCTGCGAGCGCCTTGGGAAGTTTGACGGTAGAACTGTCGACTGCGCGCCAGTCGGTGGGCCCGGCGAGTACGCCAGGAAGAGACTTTGGCATGGCCAAGACATGGGTTTGAGCCCGTGTGACCAGTTCCTCCATCAAGGCGAGTAGCTCCTCATCGAACCCCTGGTAGAATGCCCCTCGCACGACCTCCGTGCCTCCGCCGCGGACATACTCACGCATTGCGGCCGCCAGGCGGCCGGACTCAGCGGTCCCGCCATTGAGCACCCGCGACAGGACCATGCGCGCGGGGGCGAACAACCGATTACGCTTCTGGATCCCAAGTGCAACAGCGCGTTCCTCGATGTAATCGAACGGCAGGATGGACTCGAACAACTCTTGAACATGGTCCGAGCGCATCGATGGAACTCCTGTTGGGACCACCCGATACCGGACCATCACCAAGGGAGCAACATCGCTTTGGACCCCGCGTCGAAAAGGGATCGGAGAACGCCAACGCTCACACTAAGTGAACATGAATGGATCTGCACCCTCCTCCTTTGGGACACCTCGCAATCGAACAGCGTGAAAAGCGTCCATTCCCATAGGGATTCAGCCCGACCGCATCTAGATCTCGCGCCCGTCCGGACAGATGAGGTAGGGTCGTCGGACAGGTTACAAATGCACCCGCGAGGAATCATGTTCGCAAGAATCGCCGTTCTCTTCTGCTTGTTGGTTACGATTATCGCCTGCGCGGGTGTTCCGAATCGAACTGTGAAACCGAGGTCGCAGGTGCCCAGGGCAGCGCCCGCTGACCCTGCCAAAACGCCCGACGCAACTGTGGATATTTTCGTGGATAAACACGGGAAATTCTCGCCGAAAACCGTCAATATTCAAAAGGGCGATACGGTTCGGTGGACCTTTGAGGACCGGGTGGACTCGGTCATTGCTATACAGGACGGTGTGGCGGAAGCGGATGCGTGCAACCAAATCGCACCGTATCGGCGAAACCAGCCGATGGGTCCCTCCATTGGTGTGCCCGCAGGGATTTTTGTGATGAACATCGACGGACCCGGTTTGGTCGCACAACCGGTGGCGAAGCCCTGCGGTCGGGTCCCACCGGTGCGGGTCGGTGAAACCCAGATCTGCCAGGTAGGAAACGAAGGCGAGATAATGCAATCCACATGGGACGATCTCGGTATTACGGGTGTACTGATCCGGCTGAATTGGGACAATGTTCACACGGGCCCTGGGCAGTTCGATTGGCAACAGCTCGACACCGCGATGGACAGTGCTGTAGCGAGCGGAAAGCAGTTTTCGGTTGCGGTGAAGTCGGGGAAAAACGGTATCCCGGATTGGGTGTTCACCCAGGGTGGGGTGGAGCGAGTCTCCCTTCAAGACTGGGGCTCCGATTCGGAGCTCGATTGTAAAAAGCCACCTTGCTGCGGCCGGAAAATGGACCTGGGTTCACCGTCCGACCCGGCGTACAAGAAGCACTATTTCGACATGCTAAGGGCAATGGCATCTCACATTCAAGAAAACGCAGCGTGGTATCGCGCGTTGGCCTTGGTCAAACCCAGCGGCATGAACCTGATTTCTTCGGAGGGCCGTCTGCCGAACCGGTGCAAAGCAGAGTGTGCTTGCAATACCGAGATTTGGGCTAAGGCGAAGCATGGCTACACGCCCCAGGCACTCTACGACTACTTCGACGAACAGTTTGCGGTCATCGAGGACGCCTTTCCCGAGAAACACATGTCGTACATGCTTATTCAGGCGGGGTATCCGATCGTAAGGGACCGGGAACATTATTTGCGGCCAGACGGCGATACCGCTGGTTTGCCTAGAGGCGCGGAACAAACCGAGGCCATCTTGCAGT
>JAACDH010000104.1 GCA_009936995.1 Rhodobacterales bacterium | reverse complement strand
GGTGACCAAGATGACCGAGAGTATGGCGCCCGGACGGACGAAGCCGGCGTTGGCCCCAGAGAGGAGGGGGTCGGTGAGGGCGGCTTGGGCGGCGTCGAGACCGCGCTCATCACCCGAACCGGAGGAACCTTGGTCGATGGCGGCCGCGAAGTCGGCGATGGGGTCACCCGCGGGCGAGATGATAGGAATGGGACCCATTAGCTGGCCAGATTGAGCCGGGTTGTCCATATCGGTGGTGATGACGCCGATCTGGTAGTCGAGCCCGAGCGCGATGAAGCCGTTGATGAAGAAGTTGAATTCGTTGGACAGGTTGTTGAGCTCACCGCTCATGGAGCCCGAGTTGTCGACCACCCAGAGCACGTCGACGGGGACGACGCTGTTCTGCGCGAATACTTCGGTAAACACCGCCTCGAAGGCACCGATACCGCCGAGATCGACGTTTACGAAACCCTCGTCGGGGTCGTTTGACGCCACTTGCAGCCCTACGGTGCCGTAGTCGAGTAGGTCGGGCGGCGTGAACTCGACCAACACCTCGATGATGTCTCCCGGCGCGAGGGTATCGGGCGTGGCGTCCATCCAAAAGGCGCCGTCGGTGTTGGCGGTCAATTGGATGTCTTGGACGCTGAGCTCGGCTTCGCCGACGTTGGTGATCTGTACGGTCTTCGTCTCGGATACGCATCCGGGAGGTAGGAAGCCGAAGTCGAGGACCCTCGGCTGTACCTCGATGTCGGGGGCCGGTGTGCCCGGGGCAGGCGTTGTGGTGCTGACCGTATTGGGTGGAACATCGCCTTTAAGGTCGTACTCAGAACAACCGAAGAGGAGAACAGCGAGAGAGCAGAACAGGGGCGCGCGAGACATGGGAACTCCAAATGGGAGATTCAGAACGCGCGCACCGTAACAAGGTTTGGCCCGTCGCTGTGATGCTGATTCGCTGGCGATTGTCAGCCGCTCTTCGCGCCAGCGATGATCGATTCGACGACGGTCGGATCGGCAAGGGTGGACACATCTCCAAGCTCGCCGGCACGGCCCTCTGCGACCTTGCGTAAGATCCTCCGCATTACTTTGCCGGAGCGCGTCTTGGGGAGTCCGGGCACCACCTGCACCGTGTCGATACGGGCGTGCGCGCCAATGACTCGTCGGCAGAGCCCGTTGAGGTCTTTCAGCAGGTCGCCGTCGGTGAAACCACCGGCGAGCACGACGTAGGCGTAAACACCCTGACCCTTGATCTCGTGGGGATAGCCGACCACGGCAGCCTCCGAGATGGCGTCGCCCGAGATAAGCGCCGCCTCGAACTCTGCGGTGCCCATGCGGTGTCCGCTGACGTTGATGACGTCATCGACGCGACCGGTAATCCAGTAGTATCCGTCCTCATCACGCCGGGCGCCGTCGCCAGTGAAGTACTTGCCGGGGAACATGGAGAAGTAGGTGTCGACATAGCGTTCGTGGTCGCCCCAGACCGTCCGCGCTTGTCCGGGCCACGGGTGCAGCAGGCAGAGTAGGCCCTGTGCGGGGCCTACCAATTGGCGTCCATTGGCGTCGACGAGCTGGGGCAGAATTCCGGGCAAGGGAAAGGAAGCTGCGCCGGCCTTGGTGGGTGTAGCCGGAGCGATGGGGGTGATGCAGTGGCCGCCGGTCTCGGTCTGCCACCAGGTGTCCACGATGGTGCAATGTTTGTCGCCGACCACGTCGAAATACCAGTGCCAAGCGCCGGGGTTGATGGGCTCGCCCACGGTGCCGAGCACGCGTAAGCTGGAGCGGTCGTATTTGGTGACGAATTCGTCGCCGCAAGCAGCCAGAGCGCGGATGGCCGTTGGGGCTGTGTAGAAGACGGTGATCTTATGGCGCTCGACCATGTCCCAATAGCGACCGGCGTCGGGATATAGCGGGGTGCTCTCGAACATTAGGCTGGTGGCGCCGTTGGAGAGGGGGCCGTAGACGATGTAGCTGTGGCCAGTGATCCAGCCGACGTCAGCGACACAGGCGTACACGTCGTCCTCGCGGAGGTCGAAGGTGACCCGCGTGGTCCAGGTGGTCCAGGTGAGGTAGCCGCCGGTGGTGTGCACGAGGCCTTTGGGCGTGCCAGTGGAACCCGATGTGTACAGGATGAAGAGCGGGTGCTCTGCGTCGACGATGACTGCGTCGTGTTCGGTGCTGGCGGCCGACACCACGTCGTGCCACCACACATCGCGGCCTTGGGTCCAACCCACGTCGTCGCCGGTTCGGCGGACCACCAAGCAGTGGTCCACGTCTTGGCCGGCCATGGCTTCGTCGGCGACGGCTTTCAGACGGATCTTCCGTCCGCCTCGCAGCCCGATGTCTTGGGTGATCACGCACTTCGCACCACAGTCTACAATCCGGTCGCGAAGCGCCTCGGCCGAGAACCCTCCGAACACGATGGAGTGAACAGCGCCCAGTCGAGCGCAGGCGAGCATGGCGACCGCGGCTTCGGGGACCATGCCCATGTAGACGATGACTCGGTCGCCTTTTCCGACTCCGAGCGCCGACAGCGCGTTGGCGGCTTGGCAGACCTCGGCGTGGAGCTCACGGTAGGTGATGCTGCGGCCCTCGCCGGGTTCGTCGGCTTCCCAGAGGATGGCCACTTTGTCGCCGCGGTCGGCGAGGTGACGGTCGAGGCACGACACCGTGAGGTTCAGGGTGCCATCTGCGAACCACTTGAACGGGGCTTCGCCGACGCTGTCGTAGTCTCCGTCGAGTCCTTGAGTGGGAGCCGTCTCCCAGGCGACGTGCTCTTGGGTAGCCTCCAACCAGAACTGATTGGGATTGTCGGTCGCGTCCATCCAGGCCTTGCGCCACGCGGCCATGTCGGGAATGGGGCTTGTGGAACCCTGGCTGACGCGAGCGGGCACTGCGGTGGTCTTGGACATCCGGTCTCCGTATGGGGGTTGTCCCCGAGGTTGGGATGCTAGCACCGGTGTGGGCTTTGACGTGGGGTGAGTTTTCACTTGGATACCCAAAATTCGCCGGTTCGGGCTAAGCTCAGCCATGCTCCCTCCGCTCCAACCCATCGCGTCAACGTCGAATCGCCTGGGTTTTGTTGGCGTGCTCTCGGGTGCAGTGTTCACGGTCGTCGCCATGGGGATCCTTGCGTTCGCTGTACAAAAACCCGACCAGTTGGGCAAAAATTCGAGGGTGTACGAGGCGACCGTACCCGTCACCCAAGACACGACGGCGAGGGTCGACTTGGCTCGGGTCCACAAAAAGCTTTGGGCCAACTGGGTTGCGGCCCGTCCGGTGAACGCCGTGGCCGATCGCGAGGCGCTACGAGACGCGTTGGTACAAGACCCCAACCTCGTCGACCTGTTCGATCGGATGATGCGCGCAGTCGATGAAGGTGTCACCCAACACACGGATGAATTGTTGTACCTGGTGTGGGCTTGGAACGACTATTTGGACGACCAAGATCAGCCTTGGCGCTTGAGCGCGGGCGTTCAGCTTCGAGGCGCCGAGTCGGCGGTTTTTTACGTAAAGGCCTACGAGGTCATTCACGATAGCCAGACGTGGGTGGGGCCCCACGCCACCCGAACCCGGGTTGTTCGGCGAGTGGACGATCTCAACGTGGTCGAGGGCTATCTTGGGCTCACAAGCGACCACGAGCAAGGTGCCGTGGTGGTCGCCGATCGCGTCTCTGAGCTCGCCCTCGACCGAATTTGGCCGCTCCTCGACCCCGAGCTCGACCCGAAGCGAAGCGCCTTGGATACCGCCTTTGCCCCCTCTATTCGCGACGCGCTCGAGGCCAATCTGTCCGCCGAGGTGTGGACCGAGCTTTCCGAGACCTCCGCAGACCGGTTTTGGCTCCTGGCCGTGGTCGACGCCATTCACAGCCGGGGGGCCTGCGGCAGTACATTTCGGGTAAGTGCCATGCCTTTCCGAGGGCTTGCGGAG
>JAACDH010000635.1 GCA_009936995.1 Rhodobacterales bacterium | reverse complement strand
GGGGATTTCGTGATCAGGCGCTGTGGTTTTCCGATGTAGGGCGCCAGGTTGACCAGGCCACATTCGGCGGGAAAGGCCTTCTGCTTGACGTCCTCGTAGACGTAGCTGCCGTCTTTGCGGCGCTCGGTGCCCACGACGCGAATGCCGGTGCCCAGATCGTCGAGCTCGACGTCGATTTCTTCAAGGATCTTACTGTAGAACTCGATGTCGAGACTGACGTGGTCCTTGTACAGCTTGCCGTCCTTCTCGGACACCAACGCAAACTCGTAGTTGCCCGGCTCACGGCAGTTGTTGGTGAGGTGCAGACGAAGGTCGCCGCTGCCACCGTACTCGGGGATCTTCTTGGCGATTCGGTTGAATTCGGCGAAGAAGCCGTGCACGTTTCGGATGCAGCTGGAGCGGTCGGAGTTGAACGGTTCGCCCGCGTAGCTTCGGGGGGCCGACTCGGCGTGTTTCCAGTCCGACGAGTCGCCTTGAAGGGTCTGTTTGTCGCACTTTTGCTTGTCGCAGTCTGCCAGGATGACGTCCTGGTACAGAAATTTCCGCAGGTCGACATCCCGAATCGAAAGGTAGCCCTTGCCGTCTCCGTGAAGGAACAGATCACCGGTGGCTACGCTGCCGTCGTTGGGCACGAAGGTCATGGTGTCGATGTGGCGGTAGGGATCGCCCATGGCGTCATCGATGCGATTTCCCGGCGCGTGGGTGAGCGACTGCGTGTGAATATCGGAACAACCTGTGACTTCGGGGAAAAAGTCGTCAACGATGTCGAACTGGGCATCGACCGAGTCGAAGCCGGCCGCCGCCCCGGGGTTGACGGGGGCAACGCGCTGGGCACCGCTCTTCGCCTCTCGCTCGGGCGGGAGTTCACACGTGCCGAAGAGGTCGGTGGTCGCTCCTGAACAGGCGAGGATTATTGCTATGCTTGGGGCGACAAGCAGTAGACGACTGGGATTTTTCAAGGGACGGTCTCCAGGGGGCTCGTCGGGTTCGCGGAGTGTAGCCCAGCACCGGACAGTTTTTGGACCCTGGGCTGGATAGCGTGGCCGCGCTATCGCTTGAAATGGAAGAAGAACACATGGTGAATATCGACGAAATCGTCCGGGAGCGCTTCGGGTTTAGCGGATTTAGGCCGGGTCAACGCGAGGCGGTCACAGCGCTCCTCTCCGGGCAAGACTTGCTCTGTATTCAGCCTACCGGTCACGGAAAGTCGTTGATCTACCAGGTGTCTGCGTTGGCATTAGGAGGCATCACGATCGTGATTTCCCCGCTGCTCGCCCTGATGCGAGATCAGATGAGTCATTTGAGCGAGCGGTTTCAAATCGCCGCTGGCACCATCAACAGCGATCAAGAGGCCGACGAGAACCAGCGCACGATTGCCCAGGCGTCGGCCGGCGAAATTAGCATTCTGTTCCTGGCCCCCGAGCAGCTCGATCGGGTCGATCGCCTTCGGTGGCTACACACCCTCGATGTTCGGCTGTTGGTCATCGATGAAGCCCACTGCATTAGCACCTGGGGCCACGATTTCCGTCCGTCCTACCGCGAGATTGGTCGGTTTGCCCACAGCCTACGCGAGCGGCGTCAAGTGAGGGTCTTGGCGCTCACCGCGACCGCAGATCAGCGCACCGCCGAAGACATCGGGCGGCAGCTCCAGCCCATCGAGATTCATCGCCGCAGCATGGACCGCCCCAACATCAGCCTCCACCTGCGCCCGGCGTCTAGCTTCGCCGACAAGCTCGAGCTGCTGGACGCGTTCCTGCAGCAACAAGACGGCTGTAGTTTGCTGTACTGCGCCACCCGCGAGAACACCGATGTGGTCGCCGAGTATCTGCAGCAGCAGGGGCACGCGGTCGCGGGCTACCACGCTGGGCTGGCTCCTGAGAAGAAGAAGCAGCTTCAAGCCGACTTTGTGGCGGGCAAATTCTCGGCTATCTCGGCCACCAACGCGTTGGGAATGGGCATCGACAAGTCCGACTTGCGGGCCGTGGTGCACGTAGACGTGCCGGGCTCCATTACCGCCTACTACCAAGAGGTGGGGCGGGCCGGACGCGATGGCGAACCGGCGGTGGGCCTGCTCATCTACGACCCCGACGACCGACGCATCCAAGACTACTTCATTCATAGCGCCCAACCCCAGGTGGCGGACTTTGAAGCGGTGCTGGCTGCGGTACAAGCAGCGCCGCTTGGGCTCACCCACATCAAGCGCAACACCGGTCT
>JAACDH010000634.1 GCA_009936995.1 Rhodobacterales bacterium | reverse complement strand
TGCGATCGACCACCAAGCAATGACGGCGGTCCGGGGCCTTGCCCTTGCTTCGCTTTACGCTCTTGATCTGCTGCTGAATGTACTGGTCGAGGAGGGGGTCGAGGGTTGGAACCGGCGTGGCCTGACGTTGATGCGGTTTCGACGTCGCCGACACAGAGGCCTTCGACTGGACCGTCTGCAGTCGCTCGCCGAGGCCTTTCTCGATGCGGCGAACCACCTCTGCCGCCGTCTGAATACGAAGATCTGGATCTTTGACGAGCAAGTCGGCCACCAACTTGTCGAGCCAAGGCGCCACCCCCTGAACCAGGCTGCTGGGAGCCGGCGGCACCTCCGACAGGTGCATGTCCATCACCTTGTAAGGACGGCCGTGGAAGGGTGGCTTTCCGGTGAGCATCTCGAACAGTACGATGCCCAGGGCGTAGAGGTCGGCGCGATGGTCAAGCGCGTACTCCTCGATATACTCAGGAGCCATGTAAAACGGCGAGCCAATACGCACACCTACAGCGGTCAGCGAGGACTCTTCGGACTCGGACCCCTCCATGCGCGACAGTCCGAACTCGAGCACCTTCACGGAGTCGGCCTGGCCGGCTACCTCGCTGATCAGGACGTTATTGGGACACATATCGCGGTGAATGACGCCCAACGCGTGGGCCGCGTCGAGGGCCATGGCGATCTGGGCGACGATATACGCAGCCCGGCTAGCCTCGACCTTACCGGCGTCCTCGATGATCTCGGCCAGCAGCTCGCCATTGACATACTCGAGGGCCATGTACGGCCAACCTTCGTTCGTACGACCGAACTCTTCGACCACAAGCGTGCATGGATGGTCGAGACGGAGAGTGATGCGGGCCTCTCGCTCGAAGCGCTTCTTGGCCTCTTGCTCTCCGAACAGCGCCGGGTCGAGAATTTTAATCGACACCCTTGCGTTGTTTTCGATGCGACGCGCGACATAGACGTCACCCATTCGTCCTGAGCGCTGTAGACCGGTCACCTTGAACTTCTTCGCGATGAGCCGGCCTGTGATGGTCTCTTCCGCCATACCTAGTGGCCTCCGTCGTACTCCAAGGCTACCAGCGGCGAGCAGCGATGCAAGTCTTCCAGTGGAGTACAGGGGAAACGCACCATGAGCGACAACAAGAAGATGGAATCCGCCGTGCTGTTGCTGAGCGAGCACCACACCTTTCCCGGTGCGTTCGACTTCCGCACAGTGATCCGACCCGGACACCAAGGAGCGGTGGTCAGCGCGATCGCCACGGCGCTCGACGGTGAACGGTGCATCCTCGACGTGCGCACCAAAGACTCCAGCGGCGGAAAATACAGGTCGGTAAAGGTGTCCGCCACCGTGCCGTGCGCCGAAGAGGTGATCAGAGTGTGGTCCATTCTTCGCGTCTTGGACGGCGTACTCACTGTGCTCTAGTAATCGTTCGTGGTGCGCCGTCGTCCGCGCGAGCTACATTCTCTCCATGGAGCCGATTTCACTCGGACTGTTCGATTTGGACCAACCCATCGGTAAAGGTGGGATGGGCGTCATCTGGTCTGCCCGCCACCGTGGACAAGACATCCCAGCCGCTGTCAAGGTGCTCACCCTCAAGCGCGCCAAAGACATCAGCTTCCGGGCTGCTTTCCGAAAAGAAGTCCGTGCGGTCGCTGGATTGGACCATCCCAATATCGTGTTGGTGTTCGACCACGGAGTAGTCTCGAAACAGGCCGAAACGAGTAGCGAACAACGCATAATAGCCGGCACTCCTTACCTGGCCATGGAGCTGGTGCCCGGCGGTTCACTCGCTAAGCACCGCGGGACGTTGCCATGGCCACAGCTCCGATCAGTCTTACTCGACCTGTTGAGCGCCCTCGCCCACGCCCACTCTCGTGGCGTCATTCACCGCGATATTAAGCCGAGTAATGTGCTGGTCTGCGAAGACGGCACCATAAAGCTCACCGACTTCGGCCTGGCCCACGCCACCACAGGAACAGGCGAAGAAAAGGTAGAGGCAAGGAAACGAGGCGGAACACCCGCTTATATGGCCCCAGAGCAGCTCCAGGGAAACTGGCGAGACTACGGCCCCAGCACCGACCTTTACGCGCTGGGGTGCCTGGGATGGTCCATGTGTTCGGGCCGCTCACCTTTCTCTGGAGGCACCTGGGTCGAGGTGATGCATGGGCACCTCACCCGCAAGTCGCCCACGCTCGAACCGAGCATCGCCATCCCGCCCGAGTTCGAGAATTGGCTGCGTAAGTTGCTCCACAAAGCACCCGAAAACCGATTCCAACGCGCAGCAGACGCCGCCTGGGCTCTCCTGCAAATCCCAGAAGAAGCGCCCGACGTCCCCGCCCAATCCAACCACGTGCCCAGGCTCCTGATCCCCGAACGAACGGTAAAAACCACGTTGTTCTGGTCGGCCGAAGAGGTCCAGTCCCCCCCCCT
>JAACDH010000633.1 GCA_009936995.1 Rhodobacterales bacterium | reverse complement strand
GCCCGTGTGGCCGCTGAATACGGAACGGGCAGCCTCGCCATGGGCGTCGGCGCCATCACTCCAGTGCTACCCTTCCCCACCATCGACATCGAAGCCGCCTATCGACGTGTTCCATCCCAGGATGCCAACGAACAGAAGCGCCTAGAGATCTTCCCCATCTCAGCCCTCGCCGAGTGGACGATCAACCAACCCGAGGGCAACTCGGAACTGTTCTTGGGAGTGGGCCCGTCGTTCATGGGGTTCGCCGAGACCCACCCCTACAATGAGGTCCCCATCCGAGGCACCAAAATCACCGCTGAGTCCCGATTCGGCGGACGTATCAACACCGGTTTGGTGCAGCCTCGAGCCTGGCCAGCCCCCCGCGGACTGCACGCGCTAGAGCTCGAAATCTATGGTGCACGACGCATTCAATTTTCCGGTCCGGCAAAGGGATTCGTCTTAGGTGCGTGGCGTGGAAGCGTCGGTATCGTCTTCCGAACGTAGGAGTACGGGATGATTTGGTTCCTAGCAATGGCTGGCTTGGCCTTAGCCCAACAACAGCCCACAACTGGACACATCTTGTTCGACGTTTCTCCCGGAGCGGAGATCGTCGTGTTCCCACGTAGTAAACCTGATGTCATCGAGCTGGGTCTGTATCGAAATCGCGTACCCCTGGAACCCCAACTAGAGGAGCTACGCGTCCCCCTCGTCGCCGACATCGATGCGCTCTCGGTTGGCTCTGGAACCTCGTTCATCACCATTTATGTCGAGCGGGACGACGTGGCCATCCAAACCACTACCGAGGGAGGCCAAATAACGTTCACCCTTCAGCCAGGCCGCATCGCTCCATCGCCGCCTCCACCCACGCCGACGCTCCAAGGCATCCTCGAAAACCTCGACTACCGACGACCAGCCCGGCCCCCCAACGTCGCGCTAAGCCCCCTGCGAGGAGACGCCAGCGCATCTTTGCCCGATCCCGCCACACTCTTGCTCGACATTCCACCCTGGTTCATCACCACAGCAGAGACCCGATACGGCCTCATCCTGCGAAGCACTCGTGCTTCTATGGCAAATATCGACAGCTACCGAGAAGTGCTCACCGAGTCCGAAGACCCTCAAGAAATCGAGAAGGCGCGCTATCGCATGGCAAACGCCTACCTCGCCCTGCAGATGCCTCGAGAAGCGGGCTATTACGCCCGAAAAATGCTCGCGGATCCCCATGATGTGCCCACCGAGGTCGCAGAGCTACTCGCCGCCCAAAGCGACATCGCCGCTCGGCGCTGGGACGAGGCCCGCAAACACTGCGTCACCGCCTCCGAAGCCGGTGCCCGAACGGCCGAGACTCTGCGCTGTTTAGGCGTGGTCAGCATAGCAACCGGGTACCCCTCCCCCAGTCACGTGGCCCGGGCACTGCTGGTCCAGAGCGGAGCCCCCAACGATCACCTGTTGGCGATTCAACTATTCCAGAAAGATCACCGACACAAAGAGGTCATCGAACCCCTAGAACAGGTCATCGAGGCGCTGGAAACGCCGCCGCCGAGAGCCTGGCTGGCGCTCGGCGACGCGCTGTACATGACCCTCGATCTACCCGGAGCCATGCTGGCATGGAGCAAGGTTCGCCCCGGTGATGACATCCATCCCGCCGCTCGAATGCGCCGCCGAATGGGACGACTCGCCGAAGGAACCCGGGCCGATTGGGCCCAAGAGATCCCCAACCTAGAGGCCCTTTCCGAACGCGATGGACGGGAGGGCGCCGAGGCCGCCTACCTACTCGGTCAGATCGCTCAGTCCCAAGGCGACGTGCACGCGGCAGCGGGACACTATGCGGCGATGTGGAAGGACCATCGAGACCTCTCCCTAAGCGCTGACGTCCCCGAGCGGCTGTTGACGGTCTGCAACGAGCGACTCAACCAACTGCACCGCGCCGAGCGCACCGTAGACGAAGTCGCCGTATTCCATGGATGCTGGCACAAAGACCTCGATCTCCTCTCCTCTAGCACCGAGACCCTGGAGCGAATGGCCCAAGTCATGTCCGAT
>JAACDH010000103.1 GCA_009936995.1 Rhodobacterales bacterium | reverse complement strand
GCTCTCCGACTCCGACACCGCAGCGGTCGAAGTCCTCATTCTCACCACCGAACTGTTCTTGGCCCGCCAGTGGACCCAACGCGCGCGCAGTGTCCTCGAAGCAGGACTCGAACGGTTCCCCAACCACAGCGAACTGCAACGCTTGTTGGAGCGCATCTCCGACCCCGCCACCGAACCCAACTTCACCGAAGTCACCGACGACTGCCAAGACGTATCGATGCTGGCCAAGGCCGCACACCACCACATGGCGACCGGGGCCCACGTCAAAGCGCGCCTGTTGCTCGACCGAGGCGCTCTTGTCGACCCTAGCAACCAACGAATCGCCGACATGCGCTGGGGCCTCGACGGCGACTTCAGCCTCGACACCTCCTTGTCCGAGCTGGTTCGCTTGCATGGTCCAGACTTAAGTTCCCTTGCCGAATTCGAAGATGAGCCCGACCACACCGAGTCGGTCAGCCCCGAGGCTCTCCACGCCTTCGAGGAACGTGAGGTTGAACAAGGGAGTTTTCCCAACTTGTTTCGGAATCCTGAACCGCGGACTGATTTCCTACCCGATGGGTTTGACGACGTACATGACGAAGTCACCATGGTCTCGTCCATGGTCAATCTCTCCAACCTCGACACCCTTGCCGAGCCCACCGAGTCCGGTCCCGAGCACACCGAAATTCAGCGTGTCATTCGCCACGACCACGAAGAGAGCCAACCGGCTACAAATAGCGTGTTCCGCCTCAACGACATGTCGCCCGACTTCGATATCCCCGAGTTCGAAGACGAAGATGTGATTGTTCGAGTTCACGGTGACCACAAACGCGTGGAGTCCAACTCCATGCCCTCCGACATGGACAAGCCGCTGGTCATCAGTCTTGACCCTACGCCTTCACCAGCCAACCGTCTACAGCCAGACGAGTGTGCGGAGTGGGCTGCTCCAGCCCAAGAAATGGCGTTCGACTCCGAAGCCGAGACAAAGATTATCCCTGTTACTCAGGTGATGCGCCCACTTCGGCCTGGCAACACGTCCGTGAAAACGCGGCGCCTATCCTGGTGGTTTGCAGCGCTAGCGGTCGTGTTTCTGGTGGCCTGCATCCTGCTCGCGCTGGGCCTGATGATCCGCCTTATCTAATCTGGCACCGCGGCACCCGCGCCGCGATCCGTGAAACGCTCGGGCTTCCTCGACGGCAACGATCCCCACAAACAGGGATTGATCGAGCTTGGCACAAGCTGTGCACAGGGTACATAGTGGTACCGTTGTTTCCGGTCCGCTAATCAAGGACACATCATGTTCCTCTACCGTCTGCTCCCCTGCGCTCTTGTGATCTGCACACTCATCGGTTGTTCCAGTGAGGCCAGCAGAGGCCAGAGCGACAAAAACGAGAGCGCGGCGTCAACCAAAGACACCGCGAACTTCACCGAGTCCGGTACGGACGTCGCCACCTCCGGCCAAGCGGCCTTCTTCAGCGTGGACGGAACGCTGTCCATCCTCAACGGCGATGTCGAAGCGGCCAACTCCCTCATCAACATTGGTCTGTGGAACGCCAACGCTGAACAACTCTGTGCATCAACCACCAGTTCCGACACGTCGGTCTCCAACGTCTTGGGCGGCACCACTCTCCCCACCGAGGATCCTGCGCTACCCCTCTGGAGCCTTTGGTCGCTGTCCTTGCAGCTCGACCTGTGCGATACGGCGCCCCGCACCTTCGACCTGGGCATCGGTGTCTACGACCCACTCCTGAACCCAGCGGTCGACAGCATGGGGTTGTCCGGTGAGAACGTCTACGGCCTGTACCTCAGCATGCCCAATGACGACGAAACGTACGTCTTCGGCCTAGCCGGAACCAGCGACCAATTCAGCGGTGCGGTTCCCCCCGCAACCGAAGGCCCACTGCCCGACGGCGTTTACCTACTCGACGGCATTTACCTCATCCCGGTTCCCAATCCTTGACCCTGTTCGAACGTAGAGACCGCCCAGCCCTCATTGGCGTGGTTCACTTGTTGCCGCTTCCGGGTTCTCCATGGCCGGGCCCCGGTCTCGATAACGTCCTTTGCCGCGCGCGTGAAGACGCGAAAGTGCTTCAGCGGGGAGGTGTAGACGGAATCATCGTCGAAAATCTTGGCGACGCGCCGTTCGCCAAGCGCGACGTAGCCCCATGGACCATCGCCGCCATGACCCGATGCGCCCTAGCGGTGCGCGAGGAAGCGCCCGATGTAGCGCTCGGTATCAATGTGCTGCGAAATGATGCCCGCGGCGCCTTGGGAATCGCCGTGGTGGTCGAGGCCAACTTCATTCGAGTAAACGTCCATATCGGCGCGATGATTACCGATCAAGGCTGGATTGAGGGAGACGCACGGCAGACGTTACTCGCTAGGCGCAGCCTGGGTGCCGAACACATCGCCATCGCGGCCGACGTGATGGTGAAACACGCGGTGTCTCCAGCCCCAATGAACTTGGGCCAAGTGGCCAAAGACACCTGCCTGCGAGGAGGTGCAGACGCGCTCATCGTTAGCGGAAGTGGAACGGGGCAACCTACCGATCCAGCAGACCTTGGAGTGGTTCGAGCCGCTGTGCACAACACCCCGATTTGGATCGGCAGCGGTCTAACGCCCGCCACCGCCATGCACATTCGAGCCGACGCCGCTATTGTAGGCACTTGGTTGCATGAGGAGGCCGATTTAAGGCGTCCTCTTGACCTGGCGAGGGTAGTTGCCATGCGGAAGGCCTGGTCGCGTCTAGGCGGCAAATAGCGCCAATTGCATGCCACGCCGCTGGGCGACGCTTGCCACCCGGTGCTGAGGCCTGCAGACCATGGAGTGCGGAACCAGCGGGGCCGCCACCAGAACCGACGTGGGACAACCTGACGAGACCGGACGAGCGGGGGCCAGTCGAGCGGGGGCAATGTTGGCACGCTCGACATCCGTCAACGCACAGACCCAGCCCTCCCCGAGCTGCTGCCACGTTCCCACTAAGCGTCCTGCCACCTGCCACCTGCCCGGATGACAGGGCTCGCCGGCATCTCCCAATATCTTGTTGTTCTGAATTTGACCGATGCAAGGTGCGCCACGGCCCCGCGGGACGAGCACCACTCGGTCGCCCTCGACCGCGCCGCCCAAGCACACCAACACTTCGCCAGCGCTCCAGTGCCCTTGCGAGCACTTGCCACCACGGGTCACGACGAAGTGGTGAACACCCGGACCGCGCTGCAATGCAGGCAGCTGTGCGAGCTGAGCGGGATGGGCGTGGCAGAGACGGGTAAGGATGGGGGTATTCATGGGCAGCTCCAGGTGTCGTTAAGCACACCGGTCTTCATCGACGTACTCAGTATACTGAACACCTGAACATTGTGCACACTTAACAGGGGGCTACCCGGACATTTTATGTCCGTTTTATGCTTTTCCTCGAAGATACCATCTCTGCCGGGCTCCGGTACGCACATTTGTCCACCCGCGGCGATCATGGGTCGCTCGACCACAAACACGGAGAGGCGCTTCGGCTAAGCCGGAGCGCCTTTGAGAGGATCGGTTTGGGCGCGAGGCCCGCAGGAGGGGTTTGACACAGGGCGCCCACTTCCGCGTGTGGGCGCCCTGTATCAAGAGGGGAGGGAGGACGACCGAGAACGATAAAGGGGAGGGTCGTCATCAGCCGCAACCGGTGTCATCCGGCACCGCTTTGGTACCGCTCTGTCGGATCGAGGTCAAGACGAAACGAACTGGGTACAACGTGCCTCTTCCTTGATCGCAGCCTGTGGATTAGCCCACCCGTTTCGCTGGAAGTGCCCACCAGTTCACGCATAGCGGATCGTCGGCCCTGTGGATCGGCCCCAAGTCGGTCCACTGGTAGATCACGAAGATCCAGATCGGACCGTAGCCAACTTTTTTTGGGTATGGATCGATTGTGGATAACTTTAGGAGCATAAACGGGGCGCGCACGGCCCACTTCGGCCACCCAAAAGCAAATCGGCCATCCTCGGTGTGCCCGAAGGCAGAGAGGATGGCCGAATGCCACACACAGGGGGATGATTCCCTAGGGGGTGGTTGTACCGGTCGTCGTCGTCGAAGTGGTACCGGTCGTCGTCGTTGAAGTGGTACCGGTCGTCGTCGTCGAAGTGGTACCGGTCGTCGTCGTCGAAGTGGTACCGGTCGTCGTCGTCGAAGTGGTACCGGTCGTCGTCGTCGTACCCGTAGTGGTCGAACCGCAGGGGAAGCTGTCGGTGGCGGTGTCGTCCAAGTAGTTGGGCACATCGTCACCCGTGGTTCCCGTGCCCGCAGTCACACCATCGTTGGTGGGATCACCGTCGCCGTCTTCGTCCTCTGCGCAGGTAAGTACGCCGTCGTCGTCATCGTCGTTGTCGACGTGGTTGTCTAGGCCGTCGCCGTCGAAGTCCCAGCGTCCGAAGACCGTGATGGTGGCCGGCGTGGGGCTGGTATCGGACGGATCGTCAATCTCCATTTCGAGGAGCTCGAGGAAGGTGGGCACATTGTCGTCATCGTCGTCGGCATCGAAGTAGTTGGGAACGCCGTCGCCATCGGTGTCGACGGTGTCGAGGTTCATGCCGCCGCCTTCGCGCTCGTCGATGGAGTCGATGCCGTCGTTGTCGTCGTCAATGTCGCGGTAGTTGGGGTCACCGTCACCGTCGTTGTCGTCGGTGACCGGATCGCCGTTGCCGTCGATGTCGTCGAACATGGTAGGACGGCCATCGCCATCGTCGTCGGTGTCGAGCCAGTTGGGCACACCATCGTCGTCGGCGTCGTTGGTGCCTTCGTCCAGGGACATGGCAGTATCGCCATCGTCGTCCATGTCGCGATAGTTCGGCTCGCCGTCGCCGTCTTCATCATCGTTGCGCGGGTCGCCATCACCATCGACGTCTTCGTCGGTTGCGGGAACGCCGTCGCCGTCTTCGTCGGTGTCGATGTAATCGGGGATTACATCGCCGTCGAAGTCGTCGTCGAACAGGCTACCGTTACCGTCGTTGTCTTCTTCGATGGTGGGCACGCCATCGCCGTCATCGTCGTTGTCTAGGGCGTCGATCTCGCCGTCGCCGTCGGTGTCTCCAGGATCGAGCGGGTCGATGACCTCTGCGCGGTCGTCGAGGGAGTCGCCATCGGAATCGTTGTTGTTGGGGTCAGAGCCAATCAACAGCTCTTGACAGTTGGTGAGCGTGTCACCGTCGTCGTCGTCGTTGCCGTTGATGTCGGTCTCTTCGCCCTCGAAGGGCGGACATGGGAAACCCGTGGGGACGTCTACGCCGGGAACGAGAAGATCTTGGGTAGCATCGATAGAATCGGAGCGCTGCGCATCCCCGTCGGCGCCACAGGCGACGAGTAAGAAAATGAGACCAATGCCGAGGATGTTGGGGCGTAGCACTTGGGAACCTCCGAAACCATTCTTTGGTGGCCCGTCCCCTGGGATTGGGAACCTGGACCTGCGGACGGCACTATATACCCTCCGCTCCCTAAGTGGCAGATCCAACCTGCACGTAAACCGTGGATTCTACCCATTTTCCATCAGGCCTTGTCGAACCTAGGCCATTTTTACGGTCCATTTTTACACAATAAATAACTTTTGATATAGGTTTTCAAAGAGGCAAGTGTTGGGAGCCTCTCGACTTCGGATTAATGGAATCGCCGGGTGTGAATCGGTATTTTGGTGAGTGATCCACTCGATGACGCGGCACCGACCTCGGGCTCGGGCACCTCCCAAAAATGTGACACCAGCACACTCATCGCATCGCCCTGGCGCTGAAGCTGGCCATCTACGCCAATCATCGATGCATGACGCACCATGCGGCGGTATTTTTGCCACAGCTTAGGCCAAACCACCACGTTCACCATGTGCGTCTCGTCTTCCAGCGTCAGGAACACAACCCCAGACGCGGTCCCCGGACGCTGCATAGCGGTTACCAGTCCGGCGATATGAACGTGCTCACCTGGACGGCGGAACAACAGCGACTCCAGCACCAGTACGCCTCGGTCCTTGAGCACGTCGCGCACCAGGGTCATCGGGTGAGTATGGACGGACAGGCCGACCGCTCGGTAGTCCGCACGCAAGGCATCGAGACGGGACTCTTGCGGCAGCGCAGGCTCGGGCTCGTTGCGCTCTAGGCCGGCAAATAGCGGCAGCTCGGTCCACAGCCCTTGGAGGATCCACGCGGCACGGCGACGCTCGACGCCCAGTACCGAGAACGCGTCGGCTTCGGCCAGGGCTTGCAGCCGAATATGATCGAGCCTAGTACGACGGGCGAAATCGGCCACGCCGACGAAGGGCTTTTGGGCGCGGGCCGCCTCGATCGCTTTGCCGTGCACTTGGCCCAAAGAACGAACCAACCGGAAGCCACAGCGGATCGCAGCATCGACGCTGTCCGTGCGCTCGAGGGTGCAGTCGTACGCAGATCGCATCACACAAACGGCCCGAACCGATACCCCGTGGCGCTGGGCGTCGGCGAGTAGGGCCCGAGGGCTGTAGAAGCCCATGGGCTGGCTGTTGATCAGCGCCGCGGTGAACGCAGGCATGTAGTGGCAGCGCAACCAACCCGAGACGTACACGATGAGCGCAAAGCTGGCTGCGTGGGACTCTGGGAAGCCATACTCGCCAAAACCTAGGATCTGTTTGTAGATCTGCTCGGCATAGGTGCGATCCACGCCCCGCTCGACCATGCCCTCAACCAGCCGTTCGCCCATCGCTTGCAAGTTGCCACGCTTGCGCCATGCGCCCATGGCCCGACGCAGTTGATCGGCCTCTCCAGCGGTGAATCCGCCGACGGCTACCGCCATGGCCATCACCTGCTC
>JAACDH010000632.1 GCA_009936995.1 Rhodobacterales bacterium | reverse complement strand
TTGTCGTCGGGGGCGGGGGTGACTTGGGTGATCACGCCTAAGCTGGCGTAGCCACCGATGGCGCCAAAGAAGAGGTCGGTGTTCTCGGTTCGATTGGCGTGTACCGACGATCCGTCGGCCAACACGAGCTCGATGTCTTGAACCGAATGTACCACCGGCCCTTGATTCACATAGCGGCCGTGGGCATTGACCGAGAGGGTGCCACCCACCGAGAAGTTGGCGTAGGACTGCATGATCATGACCGATAGGTCGTCGCCGTCGATGTGCTCTTGAATACCGCGCCACGAGATGCCGGCCTGTACGGTGATTCGCTTGTTGTGGGGGTCGAAGGACACCACTTGGTTCATCTGGCGCATGTCGATGTGCAGCGTATTTTCGGACGCGACTTGGCCGCCCATACTGAACCGCCCACCGCCAATCGACACCGGGCCCTGGTGGTCCTGGAGGATTTGCTGGACCTCGGCCGTGGTCGTGGGGCGAACCTCGGCATCTACGCGAATATTTACCAGTTGGGTGACATCGCGGACCACGTGAGGCGGCGCTGTGGGCTCGGCACAGCCCACCGATAACAACAGAGCGATTTGGGTTAATCGTGAAATCGGCTGGGCTCCGTGAGAGGACTACTTGGATTTCTCGTTAAACCACGTCCAGCCGTCTTGGGTAGCGTTGCAGTCTGGATTCGTTTTTTGGGAGGGCACGGGCCAGGCGTGAGGGAAGCCGTCGACGACGCAGAGGATGGTTGACGCTTGGCAGTCTTGCCACTCGGCGCACGTCGCATCGCCTTGGGTGGTTCGGATGGGAGCCTTGGTGCTGCACTGGTTGATCTTGGCCCACAGAGACAACGTCTCGATTGCGGTTGGCTGATCGGTGTCCGGGAAGGGTGCCTCTGTGAACAAGCGGTCGTCTTTGCCGACGTAGCCGCGAACGGGCGTTGGCCCCTTGCACGAGCTGGGGTCGACCAGCAGGGTGCCCGCGACGCTTAAGATAGCTGAGGGCAGCGTCGACTGGCAGCCCCAGCGGTACGCCATCTGTCCGCCGTTCGAGAATCCAACCGCGAGGATGTCTTTGGAGCAGGTGTCTTTCTTGACGGCGCGGGTGAGTGCATCCAGGAACGCTACGTCGTCTCGGAAGGGCGTGGTATCGATCTTGGTTGTGAATTTACCGGATTTCCAGCGTGTTCCATGTTGTTCGGTCCACGGCGATGCGATGGGAACCAGCAGGATGAACTTGTCTTCTTGGGCCCGTTCATCCAACTCGGTTCGTCGGACGATGCTCTTGGCTGAACCGGATCCTCCGTGCAATGCCACCACGATGTCGCGGTTGGGTGGACCCCCTGGGAGGTACATCCTTACCTTGACTTGCTTGCCTTCCCACTCGAACGGGTAGGTGAAGAAGCCCTTCTGAAGCTTCTCCGTACATGGAGCCTCGGGTGCTTTCCAGGATGGACGTTCATTCTTTGACGGTGACTTTTGCTTGTCGGCCGGCTTGTGCTTTGGCGTGTCGCGCGGAGGAGCGTCGGAGCGGCCCATCAGACCACAGGCAGCGGTCACTAGGAGTACGGAGGTCGGGAACCAGTTTGAGCCCATCAGCGGCCTCTTCGAGTGTGTGGAATCTATTGGATGTCTTCTTCAGCTTCGGGGATGGCATCCTCGGGTAGGTTTTCGGTGTCGTTCTTGATGTCGCGGCCCTTGGCCTTCTTCTCGGCTTGCCGTTTGGCTTTTTCGAGGGCCTTGAGTTCTTTGGGCTCCATGGCTTGGGCTTCGCGCCATTCGGTGGATGCA
Organism: Rhodobacterales bacterium; assembly: GCA_009936995.1. GTDB lineage: Bacteria > Myxococcota_A > UBA796 > UBA796 > JAACDH01. The sequence continues at coordinate 1,532 of JAACDH010000632.1, read as the reverse complement.
GCCCGGATGCTGTCCATGGCAGAACCGTGCTTCTTGCTTTGGGTGTAGCAGATGAACGCCTCGGACGAGAGGAATAAAAGTTGCGCGTGCTGAACCGCATCGAGCGCAAGAGGGCCATCCATGGCGTTCTTGACCGAGCCTTCGTGAATAGCGCCCACGGCTTGAGTGCGGAGGATGGGCCACTCTGTAGAGGTGTCCATACGGAGCACCGTTCGGAGCAGCGGTTGGAGTTTTTCGGTGGCGGTCTTGGCGTCGCACTCGGGGGCTGGAGAGCGCTGGACCGAGACGTACCCTTCCCCAATCTGCAGGGTGGCGATCTCGTCATCGGACCTGAGCATGGCGGTCCACGCAGCGGGATTTAGCTGCAGCAACCACTCGGTGCCGAAGTCTTCTTCGTAGGCCTTGGCCCAGCTTAGGATTGTTGGCGTGAGATCGTCTCCCGAGGCCTTGTAGGTGACGCCGCAGATGACCTGTTCGTCGCCGCAAAGGGCAACCGAATCCTCGGCTTCGATACCTTGATAGACGCCGGGTCCGCCGCAAACCGTGCGGGATTGACCGTAGGCACAGGCCCAGCCGGGTCGAGACGCGTAGTCGTCTAGTGGGGCCGCTTTCGCGAGCGAGGGAAGGGCGATGACGACGCTGAAAACTAGGGTCCGCAATGAAGGCTCCTTGTCGTGCGATCGGCGTTCACGACTTTCTCACAGCGGATAACCCGCGACACCCCCGAACTGATTCCGACGTTCGGTTCCTGTCGAAAGTCCAGGAACTATCTGGGCTTGCCTCGGGGTTTTGGCGCGGATTTAGCTGGTTTTTGACAAGGGATTTCCGGCGCCCTGGGCGCGCGCTACCGCGGGAATGGACAACGCCAATGCGACTAACATGAGGATGGCACCGGTGAGCATCGCGCCGCCGCTGAACCAATGGGCGAACAACACGCCGCCCAGGGCTGGTGAGGTGGCGCGGGCCAGTGCCGAAAGGGATTGATTGCTGCCGAGCACCAGGCCTTGGTCTTCGGCAGGGGTGCTGCGGCTGATCAGCCCTGTTAGGGACGGATTGGCCAAGCTGGTCCCGATGGCGATGAGCGTGCAGCCGGTCCAAACCCCGGGGCCTGCGGGGGTGAAGGCCAGGGTGGCGAGTCCGGCCGCGTTGGCTAAATAGCCGGCTGCGATGAGCACGCGCTCGCCAAAGCGCTTGACGAGGCGACCGATGAGCCCGCCCTGGATGATGACCCCGATGCCTCCAATCAAGCCGAACAACCGTCCGACGTTTTGGGCCGCCATGTCCCAGTTGTGCTCTGCGACCAACGTAAAGGTGCTCTCCATCATCGCGAAAGCGAAGGTCTGAACGAACGTGAGCAAGATTGCGGCGCCCACGATGGGGTGGGCCAGCGCCCGAATCCAGACGCGGGGATCGATGGCGCGGGTTTGGGTGGCGCGGGCCTCCAGGGCGTGGCTCTCCGGCAGTCCGAAGAACGCCCACACGAAGTTGATGGCGGAAAGCGCTGCGGCGGCCCAGATTGGTGCGGAGAGTCC
>JAACDH010000631.1 GCA_009936995.1 Rhodobacterales bacterium | reverse complement strand
GCTGCGAGGCCGGCGACGACCTTCTTGCCTGGGTGGACCATCTGGCCGAAGAAGATGACATGGCCGAGGTCAGCCACCATTCGGGTGCCGTCGTCGACGTCGACTTCGTAGGTGCCTGCGCCGGAGGGTCGGGCTTTACCCGACTCAATCAGCTCTTGGAAGCTGTGACGGTCCTCGCCGATGTCGACGAAGCCGGTCCACTTGTCGCTGATGTTGCAGACGTAGTTGGACCCTTTCCACTCGAACAGCTTGAAGTCGTTGCTCGGCAGGGAGTCGTGGGGCACGTAAAACTCGTTGCGCCACTCTTCGGAAGACTCGGAAATGGTCGGGCCGAAGACCCAGGCAATCTTCGAGAAGGTCGAAGGAACCCATGCAACCGGAAGCCCCAGGAAGCGCCAACGATGGCCAGTCGACGTACCTGCGGTGACGGCCTTGCCGTTGCGCGCGTAGTGCTTGACGTCCATGACGATGTCGGACCAGACCTCAGCGACCTCAAGAACCGTGGGGCTCCGTCGGTCGACACCCGCGTCTCCCGACGCAGTGCCGGAGCGCATCACGAACGCGAGAACATCTTCCGAGAGATCGTGCTCGACTGCTTCGTGGGTGCCCTCCTCGGCTGTGATGCCGGGGTCGGTGGCACTGGACACCAAGTCGGTCGAACCAGCACCGTCCAAGGGAGGAGGCACGGCAAGCTGAGTGGCCTCTTCGTCGCTGAATGCGCCCTCGTCGGTGATGCGAACCTTGATGTTCAGGTTGCCCACCGAAATGGTGTCGCCGGTACGGAGGTTTGCGTTGTTGATGACCTCGCCGTTGACCTGGGTGCCGCTTGCGCTTCCGAGGTCAAGCAACACCACCGTGCCGTCTTCGTTGACGTTGATCACGGCGTGGAGGTCGGCGAGGGCCTCGTTGTTGATCTGGAGCATCGCTGCTGCGCCGCGACCGATGGTCACGCTTTCAGCAGAAAGCTCCTTGCGGGTGACAAATGCCTCGCCCTCGTACACCTCAAAGGTCAGGACAATGCTCTCTGGGTTCCCCATGGAATCCTCACTATGACCGGCAGCCGAGGCTCCGGACGCGAAAGTGCCTCGCAGCGAGTAGCTTGCGAGTCAGGTCTCCGCCCAGGTGGGCGATCGTGGACGTGACGAGTAGGACTACTTGATTTCGTCTACAGACTCGGCCATTTCCTGGTTGAAGTCGGTACGGAGACGGATGAGCGGGTTGAAGGACGCGCGCTTGCGATCGAGGAGAAGTGCACCGGAGGGCTTTACGAGCTCGCCGGACACGTCGAGGCCTTCGAAGTCGATCTCGGTGCGCTCCTTGTACTTGACCTTGCGTTCCTCTTCGTCCTGCGCGAACGCGACGGTCGAGGTGGTCAGGATTGCAGTCACGGCGAGGAGGCGCGGGAAGCGGGAGATGGCGGTCATCGAAACCTCATTGGGTCTGGGCCGGCACGCGTCGGCGACGTCGACGCCGAGATGTCGACGCAACTATACCGGCGGGCAGGCGAGATGGGAAGGCTCCCAGAGGGAGGAAATGCGGGAGATGGTGGGGGTTCTGCTGTCGAGACCATGCGGATGGCGGGCTATGCGCAGAGGTGCAAGGTTCCCGTCAAACAAGCGTGGCAAGCGACTGACAACGTCGCCCCCTCGGACCTTTTCGATCGGCTCGATTCTTCGGTCAGTAGACCGCGTATCGAGCGATTGGAATGGGAACACTGGCCACCACCCAGCGGTGGTGGAGTGCGGCGGCACTTGCTGCCTCTCGACAGGGCGGAGGGCGGGCGGATGTGCAGAACATCGAGGCTCCGGGAAGAAGGCGCGCCGGCTGGCTTGGAACCTGACATCACCGTTCAAGATTGGTTCCGTGTCCCTGTCAGTGGGATGCAAGGTGTCAAAATTCGAGCGTCACCCGGATCCTCTCGACGGCGCAACTTGGTGCTGAGAACGAGAAACCCCGCCCGAAGGCGGGGTTGATTCCCCAGCGAAGGGATCAGCCACCTTCGGCTGGGGGCGCCTCGCCGCCTTCCGCTGGGGGCGCTTCGTCACCGCCTTCAGCAGGAGGAGCACCACCGCCACCACAGGTGGCGGCGATTTCCTCGGCCATAGGCTGGATCTGTTCGACGAAGGTGATGACATCGCCGGCCATGTCGATTTCCTCTTCTTCGATGACCATGTTGGCCTGTTCGACCACCATTGAGACCTCGTCGCCGATTCCCATCATGAAGTCTTCGCAACCGCCGTACTTGTCCACAAGCCCCTGGAGGCCCGCTACCATGGTCTTGAGCTCAGCAAGCTGCTGCTTCTGACGGGCAATGCGTTCCTGCTCGGCCTTTTTGCGCGCTTCTTCTTCGCGCTTGCGCTGCTCTTCAGCTTCTTGAAGCTCGTCGATGCGCGCAATCTTGGAGTAGACGATGTGTTCGGGGTCGATGGAACCGTCGCCGTTGTTCTCGTTGACGTAAGTCTCGAGAATCTTCTTCGCCTTCTTGAAGTTTTTCGTGTACTTCGACTGAAGGTCGGAGGCGTTGAAGTAGGCCTTCTGGTTGCCGGGATCGGCCTCTATGACCTGATCGTAGAGCTTGGCGGCGGTGTCGTACTCCTTCAAACCACGCAGAGCGACCGCGAGACCGAGCTTGGACTCGACGGAGCTGGGATTGCCAGACAGACCGGCCTCAAAGCAGCCACGAGCAAGTTGGTAGTCACCGGAGTTGAGGGCGACGAGGCCGAGGT
>JAACDH010000630.1 GCA_009936995.1 Rhodobacterales bacterium | reverse complement strand
TGGCTCATTAGGCGCTGTAGGTCTACTGGCGCACGGGTGCGGTCGGTCAACTTGGCGGCCGCCCAGGTTTGGCTGCCATGGCCGAAGCAGAGGGTAGCGGGAGTAAACTGCTCGATGAAGGCCTGAACGTGGCGGCCCGTCTTCGGTTGTCCAGTGAACGTGATGGAAACCGCGACAACCCGCAGCGCGGTCTCGGTCAGTTCTGGACGGTCTCGCTGCATTTCCATGAAGTGCTCTTGCACACAGGTTCGGAGGAAGTCTTCAGCGCCAGCGGTGTCTTCGGGCATGTCGGTGACGTCGATTTCGGCGGCCTCCCAATGCACGGGGCCGAGCGGAACCTGCTTGGCCGATACCTGCCCTCTGCCCTCGACGGTGACCAACCACGGACCTCGGGCGCCGGTCTCCCCGCGGTCGAGGCCCACCAAGCTGCCCAGGTAGCCGATCGGTCGTGCCGTATGAAGTTCACCGGGTTTGTGAATATGACCCAGGAACCACCCATCGACTTCGCGTTCCTGTTCCAGCTCGCTGGCCGACACGGGGGCGTAGGGACTGCTGGCCCCTCCGCCCAAGTCGGTGTGAAGAACCCCGAGCAGCGCGGCGGTGGGTCGCCGGTCAGCAATCGACTCGGCGAGCCCTGGTGAGCGCAGCGGGTTGGCCTTCGAATGTCGGGACGGAAACGACCAGCCGAGCAGGTCGACGGGCGGATCTGAACCCAGCTCGATGCGCTCCCACTTGGCCCCCACACCCAGCAGCTTGAACCCCGAGCGCCCAAGGCTCTTGGCCAGTCTGGGCAGCACAATGCCGTCGTGGTTGCCGGCCACCGCGATGACGGGGATGTCTGCCGCCGCTAAGCGTTGGATTCCGCGCTCGAGATGGCCATAGGCTTCAAACCGGTCCCGGTCGTTGTCCACCACGTCGCCCGCGAGCACGACAGCGCTCACGGCGTTGTCGAGGGCGTACGTGACCACGCGTTTCCATGCTTCAGTGGGGGCCAACGCGCTGGTGTCGGGACCCACATCGGCCAAGCGGTCGGGCTGGCGTCCCAAGTGTATGTCGCCAACAAATAAGAGTTGAGTGCTCATAGGGCTCCAAGAGGTGAGGCGAGAATACCAGTTTTGTGGCTTGTACATCGAGGATCTTGTCGTCAGGACGCCCGTCCCGTGCTTCTGCGGGCGCTTTCGCGACGCGATAGCTTGGAAGGTGGCGTTGACCGAAGTCCGAGTGGCGCAAGTGCTGCTGTGCCAGAGCATCAGCGGTCGCTTCGGTGCGCGCGTAGGGTGGTGATTGCGGGCCTAGGATGGCGTGACCGCCACGAGTGCGCCAAACGCTAGTCCTCGTACCGGCCCCAATCCGAGTTGATGAGCAGTAGCAAGCCTGCGGCCTCCTCGAGCATGTGGGCGTGTGCCTCGAGATCGAGCACTGCCCAGCGGCCTTCGCCATCGTCGGTCAAATAGCCGCCATCTGTCGAACGGGAGATCGCCGTCGGAGACCCATCGTCTTCCAATACGGTGGTTGGTCTATTTGGGCTGTGAATGATACCCCAACCATTCCACAAGTGGCGGATTAACGCTTATGGTGCACCGGAGGTCGGTTTCGAAAACCGCCAGACGACTCAGCTCAATTTGCGGGGTCCGGCAAACGGAACTCCAGGATTTTGACGACGGCCTCTACGAACGGGTTGACTTTCTTGCGCTCGAGTTCGAACTCGGCCTCCCAAGAGATAACCGAGGTCCAATGTGTCGCTGAATCATCGCTTGCGGGACTTCGTCCCAGGAACGGCGCCTCGACCGCCTCAACCACCTTGAACCCGCACTTCTTGAAGGCGGCTCGATACGCCTTTCCCTGAGCCGAGATGCGTGAATGCAACTCCTCTTCATGGGGACGAGGCGCGACCATGCCCTGTTCGAACTGCAACTCCCCGTCCTGCGGCGCCCCCGCCCATTCGACGGACTCGCACAAATCAACGCGGACGTTCGCGACGAACATCGCGGGCCTACTCCGATCGGGGTTCTTTGCGTAGAACCACTTAAATGGCGGCGTGCTCCACACGGTCACCTCGAGTCCCGCGGCGCTCAGGAGCAGAAACTCGGATTGATGCTGCTCTACCTCGATAATGCCCGGCGAAGGCGATGCACCGGGCAGCGCTTGCTGGACCTCGACCTCCTGGAACTGCCACTTTGGTCGTCCGACTCGCCGTCGACTGCG
>JAACDH010000102.1 GCA_009936995.1 Rhodobacterales bacterium | reverse complement strand
GACGGAGACCTGGGTTGTCCTGGCTAAAACTGAAAGTAAATGAAATCGCCGGATGAAATTCGGTAAAACACGAACATGAACGACGCCAGAACCGCCCAGCTGCTGGTCTGGAGAGGCAGCATCCAGTCGGTGTCGGTGACCCTGGGCAACAGATAGCGCTCGACCAAGTAGGAGAAAATTAGCGGAACTGACACGAACGCGACCATACCCATAATTACCGAAGTAGCTACCCATTCGTCGGACGTTGCCGAGAACGGGTTCTTCTGTAGGTACGAAAACAGGCGATGGATGTGGGTTTCACGGAACAGCATGGAGCCGGGGATGCTGACCAGCAGCATGTGGAAGGCCACGGCGATGGGTCGGCCGTAGGGCATATTCTTCACGCGGTCCGGGAGCTGGCGAGCGCCCAGTGTGTACACGGTCATCCAGACGCCGTGGAAGATGCCAAACAGGATGAAATTCCAGCTAGCACCGTGCCAAAACCCAATGGCAGTGAAGGTGATTAGGGTGGCGGCGACAAAGCGACCCATGCTTAGGTGACTGCCCGAGCCCAGCAGCGGCACCATGATGTAGTCACGTATCCAGAACGACAGACTGATGTGCCAGCGTTGCCAGAACTCGGGCGTGGTGGCTGCCAGGAAGGGGCTCTTGAAGTTCTCGACCAGTTCGAAACCGAGCATCCGGGCGGTGCCGCGCGCGATGTCCGTGTAGCCCGAGAAGTCGGCGAAGATCTGCATCATGAAGCCGATGCTGGCGGCCCAGATCATGGGCCCGGAGGGGTCTTCGAGGATGAACACCTTGTCGACATAGGGGGCGATGGTGTCGGCGAGGCAGATCTTCTTGAAACCACCCCACATGGCTAGAGATAGGCCGGAGAGAATGTTCTTCCAGACAAACACCCGCGGCGTCTCGACCTGCGGCAGCAGGCGCGCTGCGCGCTCGATGGGACCGGCCACAAGCTGTGGAAAGAACGACACAAACACCAGGTAGTCCCAGAAGCTCTTGCGGGGCTTGAGGTCGCCTCGGTAGATGTCGATGGTGTACGACATGGTCTGGAAGGTGTAGAAGCTGATGCCGACCGGCAAAATAAAGGCCAGCGTGCTGAGGTTCGCCTGAAGACCGATATTTTCGGCCAGCTGCGTCACGTTCTCGACGAAGAAGTTGAAGTACTTGAAGTAGGCGAGCACGCCCAGGTTGGCGGCCACGCTGACGATGAGCAGGTACGACTTGTACTTTGGTCGGCGGACCATCATGTGGCCCAAGAAGAAGTCGAGGGTGGCGCTGCTATACAGCAGTATGAGGAACCACCAGTGCACAAATCCGTAGAAGATTGCGCTGGCAATCAGTAGAACGACGTTCTGCCAGGTTCGGCGCTGGGCCGCCCAGTACAGGGTGAACACCATCGCTATGAACCAGAGGAATTCGGACTGTACGAAGTTCACGCGACGGGGCTCCACAGCATCGCTGCGACTGTAACCTTCCTCGCCAATGCGAACGATGCCGGCGACACATTGAGCCGTGCGCGATAGTCCTAGGCCATGGGAAATTCATCGATCTTCTTCGGCGTTGTCGGCGTCGCTATGCTGTCTTCTTGCTCCTGCGGTACCGAGCCAACCGTCGCCACCGAGCCCGTGGCCACGGTGCCGGAATCGAGCGAGAATGACCGTCCAAACGTTTTGATCGTGCTCTGGGATACGGTGCGAGCGGACCGGCTATCGCTGTACGGCTACAACAAACAGACCACGCCGCGTCTGGCGGAGTTCGCGAAAGAGGCGACGGTTTACGAGCGCGCTTGGTCGCCGGGAATGTGGACGCTACCCAGTCATGGGTCGATATTCACCGGCCTGCCGCCCACTACTCACGGCGCGTTGGCCGGTCACCTCAAGCTCGACGAGCATCACGTCACCTTGGCCGAGCTGCTCACCGACGATGGCTACGACAGCTTCGCGTTCAGCAGCAACGTCATCGCCTCGCCCATGACCGATGTACTGCAGGGTTTCGAAACCGTGTACACCACCTATCCACGTGGCCGGGGCTCTAAGGGCCGGTACGTCGCGGCGAGTAAGCAGGCCGCCAAGCGCAAGATCATCGCCGACGACGCCAGCACCGAGATCTCTCCAAAGTTTGTGGGCGGAAGCCAAGACAAATGGGGGAAATCGGTGTTCAAGGACGCCGCTCCCGTGCTGCATAAGGGCCTCACCGACTGGTTGGACGAGCGGGGCGGCGACGCACCCTGGTTCGCCTACCTGAACATGTTGGAGGCCCATAGCCCGCGTATTCCCAGCCTTGGCAGCCGACAAAAGGTGATGACCGAGGAGGAGATTGCCCTGTCGCTGCGCACGGACGCCTCTCTGTTCGCCGAGAACAGCTACATCGTTGGCGGAAAGACCTACACCGACGCCGAGCTTGCGGCGATTTCGGGCGTGTACGACGCCGCCCTCATCGACCTCGACGACGCCACCGGCGATCTGCTCGACGACCTCGGAAAGCGAGGTTTGCTAGAGAACACGGTGGTTGTCTTGCTGGCCGATCACGGCGAGTCCCTGGGCGAACACCAACGACTCGAGCACCGCTGGGCCATCCACGAGCCGCTGCTTCACGTGCCCTTTGTGATTCGCTACCCTAAGTTCTTTCCCGCGCAGCGCATCGACGCTCCGGTGAGCACCATCGATCTGTTTGCAACGATCCTCGACCTGGCCGAGGTGGATGTCCCCGACATCGCTGGTATCCGCTCCCCCTCGCTGGTCGGTCGCCTTCCCCAGGGCGCGGTTCACGCCCAGCTTCTCGACCCCTGGGCGGCGCAGTTGAGGTCTGTGCGTAAAGCGTACCCAGATATTGATTATTCTCCTTGGCTGCGCACCTACGAGACGGTCGTCGACGGTCAAGAAAAGTTCGTCCTGGCGTCCGATGGCGCCCACGCGCTGTACGATCTGTCCACCGGTCCCGGCGAACTGCACAACCTCCTCGAAGCGCGCGCCGACCGCGCGAAGGTGCTCGAAGAGCAAGTCACCGCCTGGCAGAAGTCCTTGGTCCCGTACGATTCCACGGGCATGGGCGGCGAACAGGAGATCAGCGATGAGGAGCGCGCCCAGCTCGAGGCCTTGGGCTACATGGAGCCCGAAGAAGAGGCGCCCTAAGGCGCTTCGACGTCTTCGGGCGGTTGCTCACTCGTATTCGGCTTATTTTCTTGCTTATTCAGTGGCCCGTATTCACGCAGGGCGAGGGAAGTCACCAAGATGAAGTTGTCTGTAGGGTTGCTTAGCACCACGTGGGCGTTCTCGGTAGACGAGGTGAGCAGCGGGTTGAGGATGAACCGCCACGGCGCTCCCTGAAACTTCTGAACACCAACTTTGGCGTATAGACGCTGTTCTCCGTCTACCACCAACTTGATATGGACCTCGCCGGTGTCGTCCTTGGGGCCCAACATGGTGCGGCTGTTGAGCCGGAGGATGCGGGCGCCCTTGTTGAATTCGTCTAAGCCGTCGAGCGCGAGGGGAACCAGCACCTCGTCGCCCGGATACAGCCAGAGTGCGCCTTCGCAGCGGCGCTCTGGGTCGAGGGTGAGGACGTAGTTGCGGCCGTTTTCGAGGGGATTGGTGCGGTCGCTGGCCGAGAAGAAAATGTGGCCTTCGCGATGACAGACGCGACCGTTCTTTCGGATGTACACCTCGTTGCAGCTGACGTTGTTCTTGGGTAGAATCTGCCCGTCTTCGGTGACACGCATGGGCGAGCATCGGCTGGCGAAAGGCGTGAATTCGGCGGTGATGCCATCGGCGACGGCGTCGAAGCTTTTGGTCTCGAAGGAGGCCTGGTCCGCACGTCGTCCGGTTCCGGAAATCACCGGTCGG
>JAACDH010000629.1 GCA_009936995.1 Rhodobacterales bacterium | reverse complement strand
TGTACCTGCACCACCTGGGCGCAACCCGCACCGAGATCGGCCTGGTCATGTCCATCTCGGGCTTCGGCGGCCTGGCCATCCGACCCTTGGTGGCCTGGGCGCTGGACAGAACCGGCCGAAAACCTACGCTTTACGCTGGCACGTTGGTGGTGGTGTTCTCTTTCTTCGGCATCTACTTCATCGACCACATCGACTGGCACATCTATGCGCTGCGCATCGCAATGGGCGCCGGTCTAGCCACCCTGTTCACCGGCTACTTCACCTTCGCCTCCGACCTGGTGCCCACCTCACGTCGGGCCGAGGGCCTGGCCTTGTTTGGCATCGCCGGCCTCATTCCCATGCTGGTCAACCCGATCTCCAACCGACTGGGAATCGACCCACCCGCGCTCCAATGGTTCCTGCCCATGATGGGCCTGGTCATCGCCGCGTCGGTGCTGTTCCTGCTGCCCATCCCAGAGTCCCATGCCGCCCACGACCGCAAACCGCTGCCGCTCTCCGAGACCCTCAACGCCCTGCGCGATCGGTCCCTGTGGCCGGTTTGGTGGGCCACCATCGTGTTCGCCACCTTGGTCGCCGTGTTCATGGCCTTCGTGAACGTCACCGCCGAAGCGCGCGGACTGCCCGACCCCACCATCGCCTGGCTCTCGTATGCGGTCGGCGCGGTAATGGTCCGAGCCGTAGGCGCCACGCTGCCCGAGCGAATCGGCTTGTCCCGAGTGCTCGGTCCGGCACTGCTCTCCTACATTATCGCCATGGGCGTGGTCTCGGTGGCTCAGGACACGCCCGGGTTCATCCTCGCCGGCGCGCTGGCCGGGTTTGGCCATGGGTACTGCTTCCCGGTGCTCGCCGCCCAGACCGCCTCCCGCACGCCAGACAGTCTGCGTGGCGCCGCCATGTCGCTGTATACGGCCCTGTGGGACCTGGTGAAGCTGCTCATCGTGCCCGTCCTGGGCGTCATCGCAGACCGATTCGGCGACGGACCCATGCTGGGCGGGACCGCCGTCGTCGCGCTATTCGGTCTGCTCATCTGGGCCGCTCTCGAAGCCAAGCTCTCTCCACGGACCGAAGCATGAACGTCGCCATCCTCTGCCGCACCCGCTTTCGCGACCTGAACAACGCCACCGTCAAAGAGATGGGCGGAAACGCGGTCGAGGTCCACATTCCGCGCAGTAAAACCGCCAGTCTGGCCATCAAGCCCTGGACCCTCGACGCCTGCGATGGGCTGACGATGTTGATCGACGACGAAGAGAGCATTCAGGTTCTGGGAACCCGAGAAGAGGGCGAAGCGCTAGTCGTAACCGTGCTTCTCTAGGGACACCCAGGACGCGCCTCTTTGCGCGCTGCTACTGAGCGATGCGGTAGGGGTACAGGAATGTGGTCGCGCCCGCCGCCGCGTTGAACGACAGTTGAGCGGTAACCCCCGCCACACAAGACGAGATGGACTCGGGAAGACCGCCGCTCTTCACCACATAGCTGCCGTACACCAGACCATCACAGCCCACACTCACCTCGACATGAATCTCGTAGGTGCCTTTGGCGTCTGCGGGTAAACACTGGCTCACCGCTCGCAGCGCCGGACCCATACCGGCCCGAATCGCCTGTTTACTCAGACCTTCCGGCACCACCATGCCCTTCTCACCAGGGTCGGCAAGCGCCGACAGGTTGATCCCCAGGCAGGTCTTGGCCGATGCCTTGGGAAGCTGTGGAATAGAGGCGGGACCGTCCAATCGAGCGGCGCTGGTCGGGTCGACAATCCGGTCGATCTTCACCGTCGCGTCGTCGATTTCGGTACCGCCACTCATGTCGCCACGGCTACCCAGGGCCGAGCTCCGAGTCTTGTCGACGCGAACCGACGGCACTGCCTTAAGCTCGGGACCTTCGTCCAAGTCGTCGAGGAAGGACAGCAGATTCGTGCCGCCACCGATCGGCGCCACGCCCCCCCTCGGTCCAGGTATTTCAGGAGCATCGGCAGGCGCTACCGCCACCTGGGGTGCCGTGCGCGTTCGCTCGGTCTTCGGCGCTGCTGCTGCGACGACGGCGTCTTTGGGCGTATCGTCCGCAGCCCCAGGAGCCACCGCCACCTGCACATCATCCGGTATTCCATTGGGATAAATCCAAAGGATCATGCCGGGAATCAGCACCTGACGCTCGGGCAGGCCGTTCCACAGCAGCAGCTCCTCGCGACTGCACTCGCGCTTGGAGCCGATGGTCGACCAGGTATCGCCTCGCAGCACCCGATACCGAGACGGCGCGTCTGGATCGAAGGGCTTGGGTGGCGCGGCGCAGGCGGCGAACAGCAGGAGAGCGAGGGGAAGGAAGCGCATGTCCAAGACTTACCGCAGAGGGTGTGGCCGGGGAGGCGGTTTTGGACAGAGGTTGGTGAAATTCACCGAACGGACGACGCGGTTATTCCCTCTAAAATTGGCTTCAAACGCCGTAGGGCCTCGACCATCACGAGCACAGCGCCCGAGGAAGTACCGTGGAGTATGAAACGCATGGCCACGTCCGCCTCGTGCTCCGAGGCGACCACCGCCGGCAACGTGACCCGAATGCCCCCCACAGCTGGGGGGCCGCCGCTTGAGCCGCCCGTGAGACCGCCAGCATCGGGGAGGCCGCCGACCCGTATTGTGGCCAGGAACACGCGAAGGTCATCCCCATCGCAGCTGTGTGACCTTGCCCCGTTTCGGATTTAGAATAATTCGTCTACGACTTCGCGTAGCAGGGCATCATCAACGGGGTTCACGCGTTCGTGAACGGTCATGTCTCGATCTATCACGAGCACTGCTGGATAAGTGCCGTCGATGACGGCGGCCACACTCTTGTCGCCGTCAGCGAGTACAGGCGCGGTAATGCCAAAGCTATCAGCCCACTGATTGAGGTTCTCGATTGTTGGCGGAGCAGTGTTCACGTCTTCTTGTAGGAGGGTGAGGTACATAAAGTCGTCGTTGATACGCTCTTGATACAACGCTTCTGTGTGAGCAGAGAGCTTTTGGCAGGGTACGCACCACATCGTACTGACGTCGAGCACGACGACGCTGCCTTCAAACTCCGAGAGCGTCACTTCCTCTCCGTGCTGGTCAATGAGGGTAAAGTCGGGCACAACTTCGCCCTTTTCGTACCCAGAGGAGTCCTCTACTAGCACAGGACCAGGGATGTCGGGTATGCATCCTAGGAGAAGTAGAAAGATCCAGGCGTGACGCATATCAACTCCGAAGAAAGTGTGAGTGTTTAGGGGGCCGATTCGCCGCAAGCTTGGCCAGACGAGGCTGGAGAGTTAGCGAAGTAGTCGTTCGTCTCGCAGTTCTGAGTGTATTCGCCGATGTATCCGGCCCAGTACCAGCGGGTGTCGACTGTGCCGCTTCCGCCGTCAATCCAGTCTTCGTCCAAGTCGCCAACGGCAGTGGTCTCCAATTTGCCACCCCTAAAGACATCATCGCCAGCGTTGCCCCAAATATTATCGACGGCGTCGGTGCCGTAGAGGGGGTTGCTGCCCAGATGTAGTCGACACCACCACTACCCCAGACGAAATCATCACCATCACCTGCGATGACCGTATCGTTTCCTTCGCCGGCGCAGATGATGTCGCCTCCGTCCATGCCGTAAATTAAACCATCACCATCGAGTCCGATGATGACATCAACGCCGCTTGCGCTGAATATTCTATCGCTGTTAGCTGTGCCGCAACAGTTGACGACGGCCGCAGTCGCTGACGTGGTGAGTCCAAGCAATGTGGCCTCGCCGAAGATCACGCTATGCATCCGTTTTCCCTTTTAATGTGGCGCGGGATTCACTTTCGTACACAGCACCATAACCGATCAAAATTGAGTCTGAGCGCTTACTCTGCCGCCGGCAAAGCCAGGCAAAACGCGACACTGGCCACCCGCGCAGCGAATACCAGCCTTGTAGGCGCCGCCGAATGCTTTCAACGTGAGGTGACTAGACGTCTTGATCTGTAGCTCTGCTGCTCCGAATACGTGTTCTCCCAGATTGCCAACGCCGCTCTCTGGTTGATCGGTGAAATCCGTGAACCAGGTAAGAGAAGCTGTGCCCGTGGCAACTCCGACGCCGCTACTGATCGTAGTAAAGTCGGGGGCCTGAATCTTGTCGACACCTCGTATTAATCTTTGGGCGTCGAGAGCAATGTCACCGTGGAAGGCTCCAGCAATTGGAAACACGACGCCCGCATCGGCATGGCATTGTTTATCAGCACCGAGTGCTACTCTATCGCGCTTGTCTACGCGGTACCCGGAATTGATAATGGCTGATGTGTGGCCCAGTATCTCGACGCCCGAAACAGCATGCACAATGGTTTCTGCGCTTTCGCTATCGTGGTACTCTAGGTCTCGAGATACCGCGAGGGCCAAGTAGGGTGTGAGTTCAGCTGGGATGGCTGCCCAGTCGACACGCAATCGCCCACCGTAGATGTCGTTCGAGTTCAACGCCTTGCTGCTTCCTAAATTGATCGCGCGCTCGTACTCAAGCGTTGGCCCCGCGACGACTTCGTATTGCTCGTTTCCAAAAGTGAGGCCGGTATTGACTCTCTCGGTACTTAGGTACTTTTTCCCTTCAATCAGAAAAACGAATTTGCCAGGGTAGAAGCTAGTAGACCCGTACAGGGCGTGCCCGGGGCCATCGTATTCTCCGTCAAGAACGGCGGGGAATTCTCCGGAAGGAAATGTGAATACATCGCCTTCTAGGTACCAGTCGGCCCCGGCAACCCCAAAAAATTCCAGCGTTAGACCTGCCGTAAGCGTGTCTATCGCAGTGCCGAGTTCTTCGAAACCCGGAATCCATCCTGTATCGCGGACGAAATCGTAGGCAACGACATGGGCCCCGAGGTTTGCGGGCCCCAAACCGAACCGTTCAACGCGTGCACCACCGACGGCGTGCCGCCGGTCGCCATAGATAGGACCATTGGGGTTGTATTGTAAAACCTGTTGGCGGTTAAGTTGGCCGGCTACGACGATAATATCCCAGGGACCAGGACGGTATACCATCTTGGCGCCCTGGATGGATGAGTCGATGTCGATGTCGACGTTCCGATTCACGTTGAGCGCTAGACCGCGCCCGAACGCGGCATACACATCGCCAAGCGACAGTGAGTAGTCGTCTTGTTCAAGGCGAAGCCTGATTTTCTCGACGTTGGCGTAGGCAAACCCAGGGAGTGGAGAAAACAGGTCTGGGTCGACAAGAACTCGCTCGGTGTAGAGCGTGCCCGCTTGAGTGTATTGATTCGCAAACAGAACCACCTCATCAACCTGCAGCTGCAACGTGAGTGCATTGGAGGTCGCGGAGGTGTTCAGCCTATTGACTTGCTCCACATACTTGTAGGGGGCTTCGTCCTGGTAGAATCGGAACTCAAGGTCGTCGGAGAATGAAATGGCGACTGTGGGGTCGGCGGCCCAGCTGTGGGCGGCGAAAATGAGCAGAGAGAGCATGTCCTACCTGTGGTGTTGCGTATTAACGCAAGGCCGCCCCATATCGGGTCACTTGACATTTTCTTGGTTATCGGACGTAACTCGCAAACCACGAAGCTCCGCAATCCGCAGCCGAAACGTCGTGACCCAACTGTTGACGAGGTCGGGTAGGCCGGTGAGAGATCGTGTAGACCGGTGACTCCCCTCACCGGCTCCCCACAGATCCCGACGTGCCTAATTCCCGCATCCGGCTCCTCGGTTCACACATTTGCCTTTCGAACTGGCCGGTGGCGCCAAGGTGGCAGCCTGGCCCGCAGTAAGGGGTATCGGCGCTCGATTTGACTGAAACGAGCCCAAGAGAGATACCGTTGGCCACGACGGCCAAGTGCTCGCCACCCGTGCCGGGTCGCCACATGGCGAAACCTGGCAATGGCGCTCGAGTTACCCGGAACACCATCGTAGCGGTAATGCTCTCTCATCTATCGGGCGAGAGCCTCTGCTTGTTGCTGAATTGGCCTGTGGCGCGCACGAACCATCCACTCCTTTAGGGCTCTCAGCGCTCGGCCGCCGGCCGCCAGGTGCACCTTGCTGGGCTCAGTCAGACCAACGCTGGCCCCGGCACCCGCCCATCCGCCGCCCGAACCGTCCACTTTAAGCCGTCGCTGTACTCCATCAGCGGAATGGCCGCCCGACGGGTGAGTCCGGTGAGCGCTTTGAAGTCGCCGGGCTTGAGGGTGGCGTGGTCCTGCAACCAACCCTGGAGCTTGGTTCGCAGTTCGTTCCGAGCATCTCGGGAGATCCATCCCAAACCAGCGGTCTGCTGCGCGAAGTCCTCGGCCTCGATCAAGCGAAGGAGCGCGGCCACCTCGTCGTCCTTGTGCACCTCGTGTAGATCTTTGGGCTTCAGGCCGTCCAGGCCAGCGGCGTGAATCGTCTCTTGGATGGTCTTCTTCAAGCGCGCTTGTGCGGGCGTCAGCGCTAACTCGAAGCCCCGCACCCGGACCATGGGGCCATCCACCAACACGGTGTTGGCGCTGGAGAGTCGTTCCACCAGGGCATCAAAGACCCGCTCATCTAGATCTCCCAAGCGAGCCCGCCTCAACTCTCGCCGCTGCGCCCCCAGCGCCATGGGTTGGGCCAGGTGGAACGCACCCAAGGACTCCAGCAGTACGCCCTCGAGTCGACCCACAATTCGCGGCGCAAAACTCCGGCCGCCCAGCATCAACGCTTTCTCGGTGTCTCCGCTCCGTCGCTTCCAGTCTTTTGGATCGAGGCCCTCCTCTCCGGCGCGCTCCAGCCACACCAACGGGTCGCCCGCGGCCAAGCGCTTCAGCTGGCCCCCCCAGGCGATCCGGTTCTTTCGCCGCATCTTCACGGTCCACGGGTCGAGGATCTCTCCACCGCCCAACGTCTCCATGGGGCTGGTCCGACGGAGAATGAAGCGGTCACCGGGGAGGCAGGGAAGCGGAGCTTCGAGACGGATCTGCGCGGGCTTCGCCACACCGGGCGCGAAGACGTCGAGGTCAGCCGCGGCGTGGATGCGGCCCATGCACTCGCTGGTCCCCAACAACACGCGGACCGGGCTGCCATCCTCCAACGGAGGCGCGGACGAAAGGTGCCGGTACATCACGTCGATCATGTGCGGACAGGGCAGCTCGGCGTCGCTGATCACCGTTCCCCGAGGCACTTGATCGCGGTCGACGCCCGCCAAGTTCAGCGCGGTTCGAGCGCCAGACGTGGCCACACCCGACGCCAGTCCATGGCTCTGAATGCCGCGAACTCGGGCCGTTTGGTCGCCGGGAAGCAGGCGCACAGTGGCGCCGTCTTTGAGGGTGCCCGACCAGGTGGTCCCGGTGACGACCGTGCCAAAGCCGTCGCGGACGAAGGTTCGGTCAACCGGCAGTCGAAACGGGCCGTCCTCGCCTCTGTCTGTGTCGGGGAAGGCGTCGATCACGTCGATGAGCGCTTGCTTTCCGACATCCGTCACCGCGGAGAAGGCCACGACAGGTGCACCTTCAAGGAAGGTACCCGCGACACCTTCGGCCACGTCTTCCAGGCACAGCTCGAGCATCTCCTCGTCGACGAGATCGGCCATGGTGAGCACCACTGCGCCCGTTCTCAATCCGAGCAGCTGAAGAATCGCCAAGTGCTCACGGGTCTGAGGCATCATGCCATCGGTGGCCGAGACACAGAGCAACACGGCGTCGATCCCGGTCGCCCCCGCCACCATCGTCCGAACCAGACGCTCATGACCCGGACAATCCACGAACGCGGTCCGGCGGCCAGTGGGCAAGTCCAACGCCGTGAACCCAAGCGCAATGGTAATGCCTCGGGCCTGCTCTTCGGGGAGTTGATCGAGGTTCACACCCGTCAACGACCGCACCATAGAAGTTTTCCCGTGGTCGATATGCCCCGCTGTGCCGACCACTAGGCCGCGCCCTGCGCTCATGAGTTCTCCTTGGTGAGCTGCCGAAAGACCTCTTCCAGACGCTGATGCTGAATATCGAGGTGCACCAGCACATGCCCCCCATTTACCGCCCAGCGATACACGGTTTCGCGAATATCCGTCCGAGACTGTAGCTGCACACGATGGGCCTCATCGACGGCGGTCGCCAGGTGGACCTTCTGCACACCCTCCAGCTGGCCCAATTGACGGAGGAGCTCGGCCTGGGCGATCTGCACTTTGCCGTGTCCAAGACCCAGTGTAAGCCGCTGACCATCCCCCTCTTCGGACAAGGACTGCACATCTCGATCGGCGACCAGACGCCCTTGATGCAGCACCAGCGCCCGATCGCACAGCGCCTGCACCTCGGAGAGCACGTGGGTGCTCAAGATGACCGTGCGCCGCTC
Source organism: Rhodobacterales bacterium (assembly GCA_009936995.1). Lineage (GTDB taxonomy): Bacteria > Myxococcota_A > UBA796 > UBA796 > JAACDH01. The sequence goes on along the minus strand of JAACDH010000629.1, from coordinate 30,338 downwards.
GCCAATTTGCCGGATAACGGAGCGAATCTCGGCGATTTGATTGGGGTCCAGGCCGGTGGTGGGCTCGTCGAGAATCAGCACTGTGGGGTTATGCAACAGCGCGCTCGCTAAACCAACTCGTTGTCGATACCCTCGGGAAAGCGTCCCAATCATCTGACCGAGCCGGTCGGTTAGATCGCAGCTCTCCGTCACTCGCTCGATAGCGCGAGCGCGCTCCGACGTGCCCAGACCGCGAACCCGCCCCGCGAAATGCAGCCACGCCCGAACGGTCACGTCGTCATCCGCCGGCGCATGCTCGGGCAAGTAGCCCAGATGCTGCTGCGCCTGTTGCGGATGGGTAAGTAGGTTTACACCGCAGACTTCGACGGTGCCGGCCGAAGGCGCCAGGTAGCCCGTCAGCACCTTCATGCACGTGGACTTCCCCGCACCATTCGGCCCCAGCAGCGCCACGACTTCGCCAAGACCCATCTGAAAGTCTAACGACTGTAGTGCGATGCGGTCTCCAAACGTCCGACTCAGACCGCGAACAGAGATGACAGGGGTAGCAAGGCGCATGACACCGCTTATCCCAACGGGGCCCCTCGCGAAGTGGTCAACCGCTCAACAAACCCGAGCGGAAAACCGAAAAATGGTGTAGACCCCAGTCATCTGGATCTTAGGAAAGACTCCCCATGCGTCTCATACCCCTATTTTTGCTCGTCGCTTGCAGTCCTGGCACCGTCCAATTCCCCGATGGCGACGCAGAGTCAGTCAGCGGCTGGGTCGAAGAACCCTGGGCCCAAGATCCCTCCGAAGAAGAGGCGCCCGACACCAGCCAATACGACGGCGCCACCTTGCACATCGTGTCGCCCACCAGCGGCGAGTTTATCACCTACGACCAGGTCGCTTCCTTCGAGGCCGAGCTGGTCGCCGCCGATGGCACCTTCCTCGAGTCCACCGACGTCGAGTGGTCCAGCGACCGCCAAGAGAGCTGGTTCCACCAAGGCCTCGCGTTCGAAGCGGATGATCTCGACGTAGGCATCCACGCTCTCACCGCCCAGGCTACCCTGCCCAATGGCGACCATCTGGCGCATACGATGGGCGGTCTGCTCGTCCAGGCCAAGGGCGGCGGCACCTATGCCGGCGTCCTCAGGGTCAACGGCACCATCCAGAACATTCCCGTGGCTTGCGTCGGCTCCTCGGTCATCTGGGTCGATGAATACGGCATCCGCGGCGAAGGCAACGGCGAATGCCTCATTTCCATCGTGATCAGCATCCCGCTCAACTACGTGTTCGACCTCGACATCACCGAGCTCGGCGTGATCAGCGGCGACGCAGGTGTCGACCTGGTCGGTTGGTTTACGTACAACTTCCCCGCGATCGGTCAGCTCGACCCCGATAACTACGGCATAGACATGACGTTCAACGGCGATGTACCCCTGCTGGGCACGCTCAACGGCTCTGTCGAAGCCCCCCGGGTCAGCATGGACAGCCAACCCCTGTAGGGTTTGGCCACCCGGGCAGCATCTAGCCTCGGCGGCCACCGCGACGACCGCCACCGCGACCGCCGCCGCCACCGCGACGACCACCGCCGCCACCGCGACGACCGCCACCGCGACGACCGCCGCCGCCACCGCGACGACCGCCACCGCGAAGACCACCGCGACCGCGACCGCGACGTCGACGGGCACGACGCATACGACGTCGTTCTTGGCGCAGCGCATCGAGCTCTTCCTCACTGGCGCCGTTGTCCATGGCGCGTCGCGCGCGCATCCGAAGACCCGCCTCGCGGGCCTCGAGCTGGTTGTCGTCGAGCCCGTCGAGCTCGGCGTCCACACCCAGATCGGCGTCGTCTAGCTCGTCTTCATCTTCGTCTTCGTCATCGGCGTTGCCACGGAAGAGCATGTTGCCCACCGCGATGCCGGCACCGACCACAGCGGCGCCACCACCGATCACAGCGGCGGCCTTGAACCAGGGAGAAACACCGGCCTCTTCTTCGGGGACCACGACCGGCGCGTCGGCTTGGGCCACGGGAAGCGGCGGCGGAACGGTCGCCGCAAGACTCTCTTCAGCGTCGTGGACCAGCACCCGGGCCACGGACTGCACGCCCGTGTGGGCGAAGTAGTCGGTGGAGGCGTCGAGGGTGGCACCGAGCACGTCCATGCTGGTGTCGGCGACGTTGAACAACGTCCCCATTGTTCCCGCGAGAGACGCCTGGGTAATACCCTGGGCCGACACGAACTCGGTGACGTAGCCGTTGGCGCTGTCGAGAGAAGACAGGATGAAGCCCTTCTGGCCCTCGGGGTCGCCGCCGGGGAGCACACCGGCGAGCTGCTTGAACAGCGCGTTGTTGGTGAGAATTGACGTATCGGTCTCGGAGATGGTGGCGTGGACTTTGCTGACGAACTCAGGGCCCAGCGGGATGACGCCGTCGAGGGTGATCCAAGCGGCCAGGCGCATCATGTCGGCGCGGGCGTAGGTTGCCAGGGTGGCCGGGAAGGCCTTCGCGTCGGCCAAAGAGGTGAGCGGAATGCCGCGCAAGCAGGCGAAGGCCGCGAGCTCGACGGCCAATTTAAGGGCGGCGTCGATGGCTTGGGTGGTCTCGGCCTTGGGCGTGAATCGGTCTAGAATAGACAAGAGGTCGAAGGCCTTGCCGGCTTGTTTCGCCAACACAGCGGCGGCCGCAACTTTGTCGACACTGTCGGCCGCTGCGTACAACTTGAGGGCACGGGCGTAGTGCGGCTGCGAGGCGTAGAGCTCCTCGGCCCGCGCCTTGATCTTCGCCACTTCGACGGGATCGGTGATGTCGAGGTACGACTCGATGGCCTCTTCGAGGCTGGTGACGTTCTCCCATTCGCCGGGAACGACAAAGTCAAGCGCATTGAGTACCGCAGGAGTGATGCGGGATTCGCCGAGGGCGACGAGGCGGGTTTGGATCTCGGACATTACGTCTCCTGAGAAAGTGTAGTTTGGAGCTAACCTACCTACCACGAACCGCCCGGGCAGCTCTAGGTGCTCATCCCATAACTAGGCTTTTACAAAACTTTTCGTTCACTACATGAATGTGTCCTCTCCACCCAGGACCGCGGGACGATAGAAAAATGGCATCGCTGATGCAAACACATGGGGGTCCAGATCACACGTACCCGACGCGTTAGGAAGTCCCGCTACGGAGTGTCCATGTCCCTCGTCCTGCTGTCCCTGTCCCTATACGCCCACGCCGGTACCGCCCAAGAAGAGTACGGCGTGGTCGAGCCTCGCCGCCAGTACGTGTCGCTCAAATTGGACCCGGCCGCAGACAGCTACACCGGCGAGTCCCGGGTCATGCTCTTCCACTCCACCACCATCGAAGAGGTCATCTTGCACGCGGCCGACATGGACATCCTCTCGGTGTCCTTCTCCCGCGGAGATCGCACCTGGAACGCTGTCTGGGAAGATCTCGGCGACGAGACCATCGCCGTCCGCCCGGCCAAAGGCGGCATCAAGGTTGAGGGCGCCATGCTACCGCGGAAAAAAGCCGCTGCTCGCGGAGAACCGCTGTACGCACGTCCAAGCTGGGTCACCGTCAACATCACCTTTAAGAACGACTTCAATACCCAACCCTATGGGCTCTACAAGTTTGAGCACGAGGGCACGCCGTACCTCGTCACTCAGTTCGAGGCCGACGACGCCCGCGAGGCCTTTCCCTGCATCGACCTCCCCAATCAGAAGGTGCAGCTCGTCTTAGAGGTCGAAGCGCCCGAGGGTCTGAAGGTCCTCGGAAACGCCGACGTCCTCAACGCCGAGACCGAAGATGGCTGGACCACCCACAGTTTCCGAATGACCCGCCGCATTCCCACCTATGCGATGGCGATGGCCGTCGGACCCTACACCTCGGTCGATGTCCCCGGGCTCTCGGTTCCCGGACACCTGTGGACCGTCGAAGGTCGAGCAAAGTACGCGGGCGCCCTAGCCGAGCGAATCGCACCGTCGCTCGACAATGCAGAAGACTGGTTTGAGCTGCAGTATCCGTACCATAAGCTCGACGTCCTCGCGGTGCCCGACTTCGCATTCGGCGGCATGGAGAACCCCGGACTCATCGTCCTCACCGACGCACTGCTCATCGATCCAGAGCGATCTTCCCAGCGAGATATGGCCCGTGCCAGCGAAGTCATCGCCCACGAGGTCGCCCACATGTGGTTCGGCGACCTGGTCACCCTCGAGTGGTGGGACGACTTCTGGCTCAACGAGTCTTTCGCCACCTGGATGGGTCAACACATCGCCAACGAACTGTACCCAGACGAGGGTCACGCACTCCGAGCGTCGCGCAAAGCCCAAGGTGCGCTGCTCTCCGACGGGCGGGCCACCATGCGCCCCGTGCGCACCGAGGTGGACCCCAACAACATCTTCCAGACCGCCAACTTCCTGGCTTATCCCCAGGGCCAAGCGCTGCTCACCATGGTCGAGCGGTGGATCGGCAAGACGGCCTTCCAAGATGGGATCCGCGCCTACATCAAAGAACACGCCGACCAAAATGCCACGGCCGAAGACCTGTTCGCCGCCCTGTCCAAATCGTCCGGCGAAGACATCGAGACCATGCTCAAGCCGTGGCTCGATGCGCCTGGCGGACCGCTGGTCCACATCACTATCGGCGAAAACGGCGTCCTCACCCTCACCCAAGAGCGCTTCCTCTTAGAAGGCGCCGACGCCAAGACCACGCAGTTCTGGACCATCCCTTTGGCCGTAAAGTGGGCCGACGACGACGGCGTCCACACCCAAGTCGTCCTCCTCGATGGCCAAAAGGGCGACGCCAAGCTCCCCGTCAAGGGCGAGCTCAAGTGGCTCCTCCCCGCTGCCGACGCCGTGGGCTACCTGGCCTGGACGCTCGCCGAGGCCCCGCTCGCCGCACTCATCGAAGCCTCACCCGAAGCCCTCACCACCCAAGAGCGCGTGGCCCTGGTAGGCAATCTCCAGCTCCTAATGTACGCCGGCGTCCTCGATGGCGGCACCTTGCTTCAGCACCTCGAACGCTTCTCCTCCGAGACCGATGTGCAGGTGATCAACGAGGTCCTCGACGCCATTGGATTCGCCTCCGATATGGTCGACGCCCCCCTCAAGCCGGCCTACGCCCACTACGTCTCAAAGCTCGAGCGGCCCTGGCTCGATGCCATCGGAATCACACCGCATGACGACGAAAGCGCCGACGTCCCCCGTCTGCGCGCTCGACTGCTGCGCCACCTCGCCGAGGAGGCCGAAGACGCAGACGTCCTCGAACACGCCCAAGCTTTGGCCGAGGATTTCCTTTCCGACCCCACCTCCGTCGCGCCGGAGTCCTCGGGCTTCGCCTTGTCTACCCGGGCCAAGCACGCCGACTTCGAGTTCCAGACCGAGCTGCTCAAGCGCGCCGGCGACACCCAAGACCCCAAGCTACGCAACCTATACCTGTCGGCCGCCGGAAACGTGCCCGGTGACGAGGCCCGCGAGCGCGCCCTCACCTTGGCCCTCAAAAACGACGTGCCCATGCGCGACAGCTTCGCGCTACTCAACGCACTCGAAGACGAAGACCAGCCCGAGCGCGCCCTGGAGTGGACCATGGAGCACTACGAGGCCCTCGCCGAAAAGCTGCCGCCCCAGTTCCGCTCGTACTTGGTCAGCATGGCGAGCGCCGACTGCGACGAGGAGATCTGGGCGCGGGGTGTGGCCTTCTTCAGCGACGAGTCCCGCGCAGTACCCGGCACCGAACGCGCCATCGCCGAGGGAACCGAGAGCCTCAAGCTGTGCAAAGCCGGTCGCGAATCGCACGGAGAGAGCGTCCGTAGCTATCTCACCGAGCTGGCCACCACAGATGGCATCGAGGGTTTCGAGGCCGAATCTGAATAGGAAGCCAGCATCCTACGTCTAGGAGTTCCCAAAGCCGCCAATCAGCGGTAGACTCATTGCGGAGGAAACCCATGCTGTTCAAACGTGCCCTCGTGTTGCTGCCCTTTCTCATCGCCTGCGGAGGCGAGGGTGAGCCCCTACCTTCCTACTGCGAGACTGTGTGCGACCACGCCATTACCTGTGCCGAGACCGACCGTCCGGTCGACGCCACCACCCTCGAAGCCGAGTGCCTGGCAGGCACCCAAGCTGCCGACCCCACCTGTGCAAACGCCGAAGATGGCTCGCTAAACCCCATCGCCCGCGAGGCCGTCGAGAAGTGCAATACCGCCATCAACGACCTGGCTGACGCCGGCACCTGCGACGACATGACCGGTCGCATCGACGACCTGAAGATCGCCACCGCGCCCACCGCCTGTGCGGCCACCGGCAGCAAGGTCCAAGAGGTGTACAAGGCCGCCCAAGACTCGGTCACCGAGTCCGGCGAAGGGTTGTGCACTCGGTTCACCAACAACTTCTGCGTACTCATGGACGAAAAGCTGGTGGCCGACTTTGGCACCATTCCCCAGTCCGTCACCGACGAGCTCGGTACGATCACCGACCACTGCATCAGCAAGCTCGACTTCCAGACGTCCAGCTGCATCAGCAACGACCTCTACGCCCCAGAGGCCAGCATCGAAGACGCCAACGCCGGACGCCAAGGTGCCCGCGAGTGCCTGCGCTCCCTCGACTTAGCCAATCTTGAAGCTGTGCTCTCCGGCGACGCCGATGGCGCGAAAGAGTGCGCCTTTGCGTTCACCTCCACCGAAGACCTGTTAGCCTTTGGCTCGGCGTTGGTCGAAGTGGGCACCGACGTGAGCGCGCTAATTGAGTAGCTAGCCGTCGTCGCCGATGGCCTCGACCGGGCAGTTCGCCATCGCCGACCGGCAATCCGACAGCTCCGCAGCAGTGCGGGGCTGCTGGAAGCAGATGTCGTGGTCTTCGTCGTCCGACATGCGAAAGTTGGCCGGCGCGTGGTCGGAACACACCGAACACAAGATGCACTCGCGGTCGACGTAGAACACGTGCCGGGAACCTTCGACGTCGGCCTCGCCGCCTACGTTGTCTTCCCATTTGTCGGTTGGATCTGCCATGTTCGCGCCATAACCGATAACCTGGCACAGCCACCATTCCCGGAGGCGCCCTGGTGAGAAAATCGTAGCGTCCCTACCCGTGAGGCCACCCGGGCGCGCTTAAGGCCCTGCGCGATCCCGAGGCGCCCGCCCTAGTCGTCGTCGCGTTCCGCGCGCCGATCCCGGCCCATCAGCGCGCCCATCGCGTCGTTCACCGGCAGATTTTCGTAGAGCAGCGCGTGGATTTGGTCGGTGATCGGCATCTCGACGCCAACCTTGCGGGCCAGCTTCCACGCAGAGCTTGCCGTGGTGACACCCTCGGCCACTTCGCCCAGCTCTTCGAGGATGTCGGCGAGGGTGCGGCCCTCGCCCAACGCCAAGCCGACCCGTCGGTTTCGCGACAGGTTGCCCGTACAAGTGAGCACCAAGTCGCCCATACCCGCCAAGCCCATCATCGTGAGCGGGTTGGCCCCCATCGTCACCGCCAATCGAGTGATCTCGGCGAGTCCACGAGTGATCAACGCCGCCCGCGCGTTGGCGCCCAAGCCCACGCCATCGGACACGCCGCAGGCGATCGCCATCACGTTCTTCAGAGATCCGCCAATGCAAACGCCGGTAATGTCGTCGGTGTGGTAACAGCGGAAATGACTGCCGTGGAACGCCTCGGCGGCGATGCGGCTGGCCTCGTCTGGGCCAGCGACCACAACTGCTGTGGGTAAATCCCGAGCAACTTCTTTGGCAAAGGACGGTCCATAGATCAACGAGGTGCGATCTGGGGCGCCCAGCACGTCGACCAAAACCTCGTGCATATTCATCAGCGTGTCGTCTTCGATGCCTTTTGTCGCGGAGCAGATCACATGATCGGCCCGCACCGCATCGGCACCCGCCACCAACACCTGACGCAGCGCGTGACTGGGCACCACAGGCACCAGCAGCTCGCAATGGTCGATGGCGGCGGTGAGATCGGACACGGCAGTCAGTCCGGCTGGAAGGGACTCTTCCTTGAGATATCGGGGGTTTTTCCGATCCTCATTCATTTGAGTACAACGGTACGGGTTGCGATCCCATATCTGCGTGTCGTGACCGAGCCGAGCCAATTGAATCGCCAGCGCCGTCCCCCAAGAGCCCGCTCCCAAAACCGTGCAGCGCATTTGAACCTCCGTCGCCGCATCCTACGACGAGTCCAGCGGGTTAGCAGTCAGCGATGCGAATCGGAATGGCCATCGGACGCGCAAGCGCCATGAACGCCTCCTGGACCACCATCGCCTTGGTCCAGGCTGCGCTGCGTCGTGGGTGGAGCGTTCGACTCATCGAACCGTGGGACTGGCAGATCGAATCCGGTAAAATGGTCGCTCGCGCCCACGCCATCGACACCTACGGTTCAGCCGACGAGATCGCCAGCATACTGGCCCACCGAATGGCCGACCGGCGCTTTGTAAACGTCGACGCCCTCGACCTGTTGATGCTGCGTACGGCACCTTGGGATCGCGACGTCATGAGCTTCGCCCAGATGGCGTCGGGGCGCGGCGTGAATGTGGTGAACAACCCCGCTGGCCTGATGCAGGTCTCGCACAAAGGCTGGCTCGGATCTCTACGGGACGTGCCCACCCCCGCCACCCTGGTCACCCGCAGCCGTGCCACCGCCCATCTCTTCGCCGCCGAGCAATCCCACGGCGTTGTGATCAAGCCCGCCCGAGGCAGTGGAGGCTACGCGGTATCCCTCGTCCAACACGAAGATGACGCGGGGCTAGATACTGCATTCGACATCGCGAGGGGCGTAAATGCTGGCTACGTCGTGGTTCAGGCGTATCTGCCAGCCGCCGACGACGGAGAGAAGCGACTTCTCTGGCTGGACGGACAGGTCATCGGAGGCTACCTGCGAAAGCGTGCGCCTGGAGAGTTCAGGCACAACCTGAAGCGCGGCGCCGATCCCCTGCCCACCGAGGTCACCGACCTCGAACACAAGGCAGTGGCCAAGCTCACCCCCGCGCTCCTGAAACTGGGCATCCGCCTGGCTGGACTCGACGTTATCGGCGCACAGATTATCGAGGTAAATGCCCTCAATCCGGGCGGCACCTACCACGCTGACCGACTACACGGAACTCAACTCTCCGACATCATACTCGACCGACTTACCAAGCCGATCGAGGTTCAGAGGACACCATGGGCTCTCCCCGACCCCTCACCAAAAAACAAGTTGTAGACCACATCAATCGCGGCGAGTCCCTCGCCGATACCGATTTACGTGGTGTAGACCTGTCTGGTGTTTGCTTCGACGGTGCCGATCTCGCTCGCAGTAAGCTGGCAGAGGCCAACTTGTCCCGCGCATCGTTCCGCGGCACCGACCTCACCGCGTCATCGCTGTGGCATGCCGACTGCAAAGACGCGTGCTTCGATAAATGCAATCTCGAAGAGGCAGATCTAGATTTTGCCAACATCGAGGGCTGCACCTTCCGCGGCGCCAAGGTTCGCAAGACCATCTTCCCCTTCAACCGCATTTCCATGGAAGACATCATGGTCAGCGTAAAAACCGGGCGAAAGGTCCGCATGAACCGTCGCACTGACGACGATTAGTCCCATCGGTTCCGGCACCACAGCCCGCAAAATCGCGGGATTGTGTAGACTCCCGGGAACCGATTCAGCCCGATGGGGTCTGAAGGAACAAGGGAGCTGTTTCCCAGGATGTTGATACTGCTGGCAATGGCCGTTCATTACCTGGACGCCGAACTCGTCAGAAGGTTCAAGCAAGGAGACCAGGCCGCCTTCGCGAGTATCGTGGAGCGGTACCAGGACCGTGTTTTTACCCAGAGCTTTCGGTGGATGGGCGATCGGCAAATCGCGGAAGAGGTCTCCCAAGACGTGTTCTTGGCCCTCTACAAATCGCTGCACAACTTTCGGGGAGACGCACGCCTGAGTACCTGGATCTACCGGGTCGTCATCAACCACTGTAAGAATCGAAAATTGTACCGCAAACGCCGACACACCGACCGCCACGAACCACTAGAGGGTACCCGGCGCGGCGAAGATGCCCCCAAACGTCAACTTGCGGCCCACCAACCCGGAACCGATGCCACAACGCATCAGGCTGAAGCGGCCAGCTTGGTCCAACAAGCACTTCAGCGCCTCGACCCCGAGCAACGACGCATTATCGTGCTCCGCGATGTCCAAGATTTGTCGTACGAAGAGATCGCCGAGATTCTGGGTCTTGCCCGAGGTACAGTGAAGAGCAGACTACACCGCGCCAGATCCACCATGGCGTCCATTCTCTCCGAAAAAATCAGCCAAGAAGACCTCTACTAAACCCATGCAGCACGTCCAAGCCAATGACCAGCTCTCAGCCTACCTCGACGGTGAGCTCGATGAGGCCGAGGTGTCTGAGGTCGAAGTCGCGTTGGCGAATGATCCCGACCTACGGGAGGAGCTCGCCAAGCTCGCTCGGGTTGCCCAGCTGCTTCGCGCCCACGGCCCGGTCCGCGCCCCCGAGGGATTCAAAGACGCTGTGCTGGCTAAAGTGGCCCAAATGCCCCAGCCACAGGCCGCTCCCTGGTGGCGACGCCCCTTCGGAGTGCCCATCGAAGGTATGGTCTTGGCGCTCGCGGCCGCCACGGTGCTGTGGGTCGCTCTTCCGGCTAGTTTGCCCCCAACCCCCAACGACGCCGACCTAGCCAGCATCCCCGATCAGGTAGACGCCGAGGTCGCAGCCGCCGCTCCCGTCGAAGACACCACCTCAGAGAAGGCCAAGCCTGCGCTCGTCAATGGCGAGGCCGACGCCAATCTCACCGATGGCGTCGCTGCACTCGACGAGCCCGATGGCTCCACCATGAAGGGCGCCGCCCCTTACGTCAGCCGCACCGGTAAGTCTGTCAAGACCAACAAGAAGGTCGACCTGGGCGCCAAAGGCGGCGCCGAACAGTCTGATAACACCGGGAATACCGCAAACACCGCCGAGTTTGGGCCCGAGAATACGGCCATCGACAATACGGGCGGCATGGAAGAAGCGCCCGCACAAGAGGCCCAAGAGAAGCAGATTCCCACCCAACTGGTGGGCTCGGGGGTGGCGTACACCCTCTACGTCGACGATCCCGCCGACCTCCTCGCCATTCGGCGGCTTGTCGGCGCCCACGGGGGCGAACTGCAGAACTCCGACGGTTCGCTGGTCTCGATGGCCGAGTTCAACGCGTTCATCACCCAGCTGTTGGTCAACCTGCCCGCCGAAAAAACCTCCGACTTGCTTAAAGAACTCGAGAAAATCGGCACCCTCGAGCAACGGTCCAACGACACCCGCCTACACGGCGAGCAGATGGTCCTCAACCTCACGGTCAAGGTTACCGGCGGAATCCAACCCGATACCTTCGGCCAAAAAAACGCAGCGCCAAGCCAACAGGGCACGCTCAGCGAAGACGCCATGGAAGCCGCCGAGCCCCTCGAAGCGAACTAGTCCTCTCTGCGCTTACTTTGCCGCCGAACCGCCCGTTTCGAGAAGCCCGACAGCTGAAAGCTGACCACAGCGGCCGCAAACACCGACAACACGACCAAGATAGACGAGATGATCAGCACATCCGTGCCGTACTCGCCGTGGGACTTAAACCCAACGAGCATGAAAAGCCGAGGGATAACCCCTACAAAGCTAACCACGGCGATGAAGAAGGCGGTGCTGTACAACGCCAGAGCCTGTTTGTTGAATCGACCTCGAACGCGTTCTCTTGCATCGCTCATCGGAAATCTCCCAATCGTGTGTCAGAAATACGCTGCACCGTCTTCCCGTATTGCACGGGTGGCAGCCGAACCAGCTGATCTCCGCTGACATTGGTCACCCAAACCGCCGACGTTCGTCACCGACGAAACCAGCCAACGCCGAGCATCGGCTGGCACGGCCCTTGCTTCTTCCGGTCGCCTGGAGGTAGCACCATGCGACCACGTGAGAGATACGCCAATGAGGGGCCTACCCAATTCGGAGACGCCGAGCTGCTGGCCCTGGTGCTCGGAACGGGAACGGCCCATCGCAGCGCCCTCGAGATCGCCGCCGGATTGCTGAGTCGGTACGGAGACCTGTCGGCGGTGAGCCGCGCGCAGCCGTCCGAACTGGTCGGTCAGGACGGCATTGGGACCGCCCGAGCCATCCGCCTGCACGCCGCGCTACACGCCGGAAGACGCAGCCTGAGGACCCGCCCCAATCCGGCGCCCGTGGTCAGCCCCGACGACGCATTCGGCCTGCTCGGGCCCATGCTACGGGGCCTCGAATGCGAAGAGCTGCACGCCCTCTACTTAGACCGGCGCCGCCACCCCATCGCCCAACGGGCCCTCACCCGCGGCTCGGACGCGTACACGGTGGTCGACCCTCGCCAGGTCTTCCGGCCGGCCGTCCAGCTGGGTGCCAGCGCGGTGATCATCGCCCACAACCATCCATCTGGCGACCCCTCGCCGTCCCATCAAGACCGCGAAGTCACCCGCCGGGTGCACCGCGCAGGACAGATTCTCGGCGTGCCCCTCCTCGACCATCTGGTCGTGGCCGGCATCCGATATACCTCTTTGGCCGTAACAGATGGGCTCCTCGACGGCTGGTGTACAGGATGAGACGACACCCGAGGCCCTGGGCGGTTAGGCAGGCACATGCATCCAACCCTCATCGAATCCGCCAACGGCATGGGCGTTCACACCTACGGTCTGTTCATCCTGATGGCGTTCTCGGCCGCGTTCCTAGTGGCCCATGGGCGCGCGATGCGGGTGGGCCTACACCCGATGAAGCTGATGCCCATCTACCTGGCTGCGGCCATCGGTGGGATGGGTGGAGGGCGCCTACTCTACGCCTTTGCCGTAGATTATGAGCGCACAATGGCCGATCCTTCTTCCCTCTTTGGGGCGTCGGGCTTCGCGGTCTACGGCGGTCTGATCGGCGGCGCACTCGCGGTGAGCGCGGCCTCCGTCCCCATGAAGATTCCCTTCTGGAAGCTGGCAGACATCGCCGCCCCCTCCGTCCTAATCGGCATGGGTATCGGACGATTTGGTTGCTTCTTCGCCGGTTGTTGCCACGGCGCACTCGCCCCCCTTGGGGCCAACGCCACGGGTCTGTTGTCCGATGATCACTTCTTGCACGGCCAAATCTGGATGTCGTCCACGTTCCCATTCATCAGCCTCGAATTCTACGAGGGCGTAGGTCGACTCCTCAACGAGCCGCTCTACCCCACCCAGCTGTGGGCCTCCGGCATCCTCATCGGTCTGTCCGTGCTGATGCTCTCTCTTTGGGAACACCGACGCTTCGACGGCCAACTCGCCACCCTATTGCTGATCATCGAGCCCCTCTTTCGCTCTACCATCGAAGCCTTTCGCGCCGACCATCGAGGATACGCGTTCAGTTGGGAGGTCTCAGAGGCGGTCGCCACGGCACTACCGGGCATGTCACAAGCAGGGACCGAACTGGGCACCAGCGTCATCGGCTTCACCACCAGTCAGTTCATCGGCTTCGGGATGGTGTTGTTGGGTGGTCTGATCTACATTGTGCGCCGCAACGCTGGCGTCGCACCCGAGATACCGCTCGATCACGACGACGAATACGAAGAAGAAATCTAAGTAGAGAGATAATCCATGGCAGACGCTACTATCGGGGGCTTGGTGCTCCGACGCATCAAAGAGAACCCCACCGACATCGCAGTGCGGTCCAAGAACGCCAATGGCGACTACGTCGACACCACCTGGGCCCAGCTCGGCCAGCGCATGGAGACCATCGCAGCAGGCCTCCTCACTTCCGTCGACACCGTCGAGGAGCACGCCGCCATCGCCGTCCTGGGCAACACCAGCCTAGACTGGATCGCCTGTGACTTCGCCTGCCTAAGCATCGGTCTGCGCACCGTACCTGTGTACGCAACCCTGCTCTCCGAAGAGTGTGGCTACCTGCACACCGACACCCAGGCCATCATCTGCATCGTCGAGAACGCCGAAGGGCTAGAGAAAATCCGCGACATGCGGAAGGGTTTCACCTTCTACGACAGGCAGTACAGCGCCGACGAGGTCAAGCTCCGCCACATCGTTGTCATGAACCCGGAAGGCATCGAGGCCGCCGACGACTGGGAGTCCCTCGAAGCGCTCGAAGCCCGAGGCACTGCAAAGCTCTCCGAGACCGCCGACGATCGCGCCGGACGATTGGCACCCATCACCCGCGACCAGGTGTGTACCTACACCTACACCTCGGGCACCACTGGCCCGCCCAAGGGCGTGATTCAGACCAACGAGAACATGCTCTCGTTCATCGAAAACATCGCAAAAACAGGATTGTCCACCAACGAGCTCAAAGAGGGCGGCCTGTTCCTCTTCCTGCCGCTGGCCCACAGCTTCGGCCGACTCATCGAGTTCTCGGGACCGTTCTTCAATGCGCCCATCGTCATCGCTGAGATCCCCACGCTGCTTCCCGACCTCACCGCGTCGCGGCCTGGCTTCTTCCCCGCCGCACCTCGCGTCTTCGAGAAGATCAAGGCCCGTCTCGAGAGCGGCGTCGCCGACGCTCCCCCCACCCGCCAAAAGATCTTCCACTGGGCCATCAACACCGGTCGGGCAACGGTCCCGTACCGCAGCAAGGGCCAACCCCTGCCCTTCGGCCTGAAGTTAAAGCTGAAGCTCGCCGACAAGCTCGTGCTGTCCAAAATCCGGGCAAAGCTGGGCATGGATCGCATGCTCACCATGCTCTCGGGTTCCGCCCCCCTCAATGTCGAAGTCCACGAGTTCTTCCTGGCGTTGAACCTCGAGCTCGTCGAAGCGTACGGCCTCACCGAGACCTGCCCCGGCCTCACCGCCAACCTCCCCAACAACTTCAAGCTCGGCACGGTTGGGCCCCCCCTTCCCGGCGTCCAAATCAAGATCGCCGACGACGGCGAGATCCTCGCCAAGGGCCCCAACATCACCAGCGGCTACCTCACCCGCCCAGACTCCACCGCCGAGGCCTTCAACAGCGACGGCTGGTTCCTGACTGGCGATCTCGGCACCATGGACTCCGACGGCTTCGTGAAGATCACCGGCCGCAAGAAAGAGCTGATGAAGACCAGCGGCGGCAAGTACATCGCTCCCGCCAAGCTCGAAGGTCGTCTAAAGAACCTCACGATCATCCAAGAGGTGGTCACGGTCGCCGATACCCGAAACTACGTCACCGCCCTCATCGCCATCGACCCCGAAGAGCTCGCCGACTGGGCCAAGCAGACCGGAAACAGCGCCGACCTCAACAGCGACGCCGTCTGCGCGGCCGTGCAAGCCCACGTCGACCAAGTGAACACCACCCTCGCCAAGTACGAGACGGTGAAGTACTTCCGCATCGTCGAGCCGATGACCACGGCCAATCAGCTGCTTACGGCCTCACTGAAAGTGAAGCGCAAAGTCGTCTACGAGCGCTACGCCGACCTGATCGACGACATGTACAACAGCAACAAGCGCCCGGCCAGCTAAGGGCCGTTGTCCCGTCGTCCGGTCATCACCATTCGACACCCTCCATGTTCCAACCAGAAAAAGCGCCCGGATCTTACGAACCGAGCGCTTAGACTCTGGGGGTGCATACACACGAACATTTGGGGGATCAAACGGTTCGCACTTCTGCTTAGCTGGCCAGCTGCCTGTGTATTCGGGCAATAGCCCCAGAACTTTAGGAAAAAGATCAGCGAGCCGCTGGAGCCGTGGAGGAATCACTGAACTCGGCGTCGGTGAACACGCACAGAGCTTCGTCGCCAACGCTGGTTAGACTGTAATTTTCCTCGAAGTAGACTACGCTGTAGGAGCTGTCCCAGCACTCGGCGGCGGTGTACACTAAGGCGCCCAGATCTCCCTCGGTGAGGTACGCATCCGTCCGGCCCGCTCCGGTGTCGTTCCAGCGGCTGCGGATGATGTTCAGCTCGGCGACGTCATTGCCGGTCGCGTCCGCCTCGACGACCAGATCCATGCTACCGCCGGTGTCATCCTGGGTGTAGTGGTACCCAGCGTCCACGGGCTCGCCGCCGTTCTCGGAGAAGTCCTGCCAGCCGGCCATGACCTCGGACATGTCGCCGTCCACGGCGTAGTCCACGTAGAACTCACCGGTGAGATCCTCGCTGGGGTCAAAGGTGCTGAGCGCGCCAAAATCGATAGCAAACCGCCCGCCGCTGATGTCGGCATCGGATCCGCTGTCCACCTGACCGGCAAACAAGGGTAGATAGGCGTCTTCACCCTCGGCGACCCGTTTAGCCTCGAGGGCCCAGTCGAACGAGCCGTCGGCCAGCTCGCGGACCCAGAGACGGCCGTTGATGTCGCCATCTCCCCAGGGGCCCCCCAGTGCTTTGTTACCGCCGTCGTTGGACCAGGTGGGATCGAAGTCGGTGATCTCGCCCACGCCGTCGAGCACGTCGCCGATGATTTGGTTGATGTCGAGGGTCGCGTCGGCGGTGAGCACATAGTACTCGCTCTCGTCTCCCAGATTGCTCCGCGCAGAACCGCCGAAATCCACCGGCATGTTGATCAACAAACGGTTGTCGGGAAGCACCTCGCGAAAGGCGTCGGCGTCGCCGCCGGTGCTGCAGGCGGAGAGAGCGAGGGAGAGGGTCAAGAATTGGGCGATGCGCATGGCGGCTCCTGGTTCGTTCGTCCATTGGAACCGCCATACCCACAAATCAAAAAGAAAAGAATCAAAGAATGCCCATTCGCCTAGCTGCGGCGACGGAGAAGCAGGCTGATAAGACCGATTACAAGCCACCCTTGAGAGGTAGGTGCGCTGCTGCAACCACACCCTTCAATTTCTGTGAGATACGTCTCGAGCTGGTCGGCGAGGAGCCCGCGGTTGTCGGTGAGCACTTCGGGCTGACCGCTGGACCCCGTGCGCTCGATGACCGCGTTGACCGGCGTGGTCAGTCCATGGTCGGCCAGCCACTCAATCTCGGAGAGGCCCAGCTGGCTCAGCTCGCTCTGAGAGGGCAGGTCGACCTGGCGACCGTCGGACAACACCAACGTGCGCTCGGCATCGAACAGCCCATCTCCGTCAACGCAGTGGTAGATCTCGTCGGCTTCACGCGTCTGAGCTACGGGCCCCATGTCGGGGTTGAACACAAAGGTGGGGTCGACGGTCATGTCGACGGGACTCACCGAGGACGTCATCCGGGTGAGGGTCGAGTACTTGGCGAACAACGCCTCGACGCGTCGACGGGGCCCCAAGACGTCGATCTCGATGTCGGCGGCCGCGGCAACGGCGTCGAAGGGCAGTGAGGCCAGGTAGTCGGCGTTGCAGTCGCCGGCGTCGTAGTCGAAATATGCGTAGCCGTAGTAGCCCGGCGCCAGGCAATTCAACGTGTCGGTGAGGTTGATGGCGGTACCCCCGAGCGGAAGTCCCGTGTGCGCCACCAGGATGTCCATCATCGCCGGCTCAAGAGGCAGGTTGAAGTTCACCACCTGCTGCAAGAACGAGCCTACGCCCTGCATTTGCTCAAGATCCGCCTGGTCCCAGCCAGCGAGGAAGACCTGGTCCTCAACCAGATCAGTCGGACCGCTGTAGTCCGTGAAGAACGCCTGTCCACCAGCCTCATCTGCGGCCAGGGTGATCACGTCTTCGAGGTTGGCTCCCCGGGTCCACCAGTCGATGGCCAGCTCGTTGATCTGCACATGTAGGTAGCTCTGGGGCACAGACCGCTCGTCGCCGAGGACGTAGACGCGCAGCCGCATATCGGGCGTCGCGGCGAGGCTGGTCAGCCGGATGGGGATGCTGGCCTGAGTGCCCGCGTAGGTCATCACCAAAGGCTCAAGATCTCCCGCATCCTTGTCTTTCGCCAGTCGAAGGGCGACGAAGTAGCTACCCTCTGCCACATACGGCGCCAAGACCGGATCCATGCCCGTCGGCACGTTGAAGTTGTTGTCCTGAAGCCAGGTGAGCAGCTCTGCGCTGCTGTTCGCTTGCATGGTGACCGTCTCGTAGGGTCCAACTTCTTCCGACGCGATGATGGTGACGCCACCGCCACCGCCACCGACTGTGGCGGATGAGGATGCAAAGGAGTCCGCAATCGCGCAACCGTCAGTGTCCTGGTTCAGGTTGAAGAGCGCCCGGGTATTGCCCAGCGCCGCAAACACCGCATTGTTGCCGATATCCAGCTCGGGTTGAGCCGGAGTGGGCAGCACCCACGCGAACTCCTCCGCAGGTCCAACGTACTCAATCTGCACATGGACCGTGACCTCGCCGGCGTCCTCGTCTACCGCGAACAGGATGCTCTCTCCAGCCTGGTCGACCGGATCCGTTGGACCGCAGAACAGACTCCCACACGCGTGGGCAGCCGGGCTGAATAAGAGCGTTGAGAGCATCAGGGTGAGATTGTGCATTTGAGTTCCTCCGAGACTCACAATGCGATCGATCAGCGGACAGCGCAACTCACTTCTGCACAAACTATGCCGCGATTTAGCGAATGAGTGTGCAGAAACGCGATTTACAGAAAACCGAGATGATTTCACCCGGTGAGATCGCCATGGCTTCATAATAGGCATCCATTTCATCCAGTATGCACCTATATTTTAGCGGCAAAAACGCCTCAGGCCCTCAAGACACCACCGCCCCATACTGAATCCGCGCTCAACAATGGTTTCCCACCCGGGCCAAGGACGTTAAGAAGTCTGCCTGAAACACAGAGGTAAATCATGGGCACCGCCAAGCTGACATATGACGGCAAAGAGTACGAACTTCCGGTCGTCGAGGGCTCCGAGGGCGAGATCGCCATCGACGTTCGTAAACTCCGCGCGCAAACCGGATTGATCACCCTGGACTCCGGCTACGGCTCCACGGGCTCCTGTACCAGCGCCATCACCTTCATCAACGGCGAAGAGGGTATCCTCCGCTACCGCGGCTACCCCATCGAAGAGATCGCCCAGAACGCCAAGTTCAGCGAAGTCTGCTACCTGCTCATCTACGGCGAGCGCGCCAACAAAGAGGAGCTGGCCACCTTCACCGACGAGCTCACCCGCCACACGCTTCTCCACGAAGACATGAAGAAGTTCTTCGAGGGATACCACCCCAACTCGCATCCCATGGCCATCATGGCCTCGATGATGTCGTCGATGGCCACGTACTACCCAGACAGCGACGCCGACGTCGACAGCAACATCATCCGCTTGCTCGCCAAGGCCAAGACCATCGCCGCCTTCGCCTACAAGAAGAGCATCGGTCAGCCGTTCATCTACCCCCAAAACGACCTGTCGTACCCCGCCAACTTCCTGCGGATGATGTTCGCGGTTCCCAGCGAGCCGTACACCGTCGACCCCATCATCGAACAGGCCCTCAACCTGCTGCTCATCCTGCACGCAGACCACGAACAGAACTGCAGCGCCAGCACCATGCGCATGGTCGGTAGCTCCGAGGCCAACCTGTACGCGTCCACCTCTGCGGCGGTCTGTGCCCTGTGGGGTCCCCGTCACGGCGGCGCCAACCAGAAGGTCATCGAGATGCTCGAGAACATCTTGGCCGACGGCGGCGACTACCGCGACTTCCTCAACAAGGTCAAGAACAAGGAAGACGGCGTCCGGCTCATGGGCTTCGGTCACCGCGTTTACAAGAACTTCGACCCGCGCGCTCAGCTGCTCAAGAAAGCCGCCGACCGCATCCTCGACCAAATGGGCGTCGATGATCCCCTCCTCAACCTCGCCAAAGAGATGGAGCAAGCTGCGCTGTCCGAGCCGTACTTTGTCGAGCGTAACCTCTACCCGAACGTCGACTTCTACAGCGGCATCATCTACCGTGCCATGGGCATCCCCACCGAGATGTTCACCGTGATGTTCGTGCTTGGCCGCCTGCCAGGCTGGATCGCCCACTGGAAGGAAATGCGCGAGCAACCCGGCGTCCGCATCCACCGTCCGCGTCAGGTCTACACGGGCGCCAACCTGCGCAGATGGAACGACGACAAGTAGCCTGCTAGGGCATGAGCGCAAAATAGGTGGAATCGGCGTTGTGTGGAAAGCGCCACACAACTGCCGATACTACCAGCGCAGCGCCACGCCCACGCCCAACCCCAGGGTGGCAGCACCGGCGAGGCCGGAGGCGATCACCAGGCCATTCGCCTGACCTGCAAGCCCCTCCAGCTTGTCGTCCGCCGTGTTCAAGTTGTTGAACCGGGCCTTCGACACGCCCGCCGCGCCGTACAAGGCCACCGCCGCCGCTCCGCTAGCGATGGTGGCGATGAGCAACCCCTTTGGCGGATCGGTCTCGACGTCAGGATCTTCCGGTAAGACCAGCTGGCCGTCGCCCTGTCGCACCCGGTAGGTCGGCATCTCATCCTCGGGCAGCAGGTAGGACGTCTCGACGATAGCGCCCGCGCCGTCGAAGCGCTGGTACAACGTAGGCCAACTGATGTTCCGCCGCTGAGTGGTTCGGCCATCGAACTGCAAATAGCCTTGCGCTGGCGTCGGCACGACGACGAACGCGCCATCACCGAGGTCGGCGGCCTCGTACGCCAGTCGGACTGGATTTCCGGCGGGAATGAGGGTCTCGGGGAAGACGTAGCTCGGCTCGATTTTCCGGGCGGCGGCGAACATCATCTGGGCGAGCGGGTCGTCCCGGTCGCTGAACGCTCGAATACCTTGAAGCCGGTGCACATCGGCGGCGACGCTGCCGGTAATGGGGTCTTCGAGGCACGGAATCATCTGGGCAAGACGGTCGGTAGCGGCTTTGAAAGCCACAATATCGAGGTCGGCGAAGGTGTCTTTGGCGTCGTGGATGGACTCGGACAAGTCGGTGCTGTACGTGGCTACCGGACAGGTCGAGGCCAACGCCACATTGGTCGTCGCGACCCACAGGGCGATGAGTCGAGTCATGGACAGGTCATCCCAGTTCCGCCGGTTCCTAGTGCCGTATCACAGCCAGATGTACCATCCAGGGTGTCGCAGTCCTCGTCGATACCGTTGTTGCAGACTTCGAGCGCAGCGGGGTTGATGCAGGCGTCGGTGTCGTCGCAGTCGACCACGGACGTCAGCGGAACGGTGCTGGGCGGCTGTTCGCAGGCGGGAACCAACACCCCAGGGTCTCCAAAGCCGTCGCCATCGAGGTCGTACAGGTACATCGGCGCCAGAGGATTGCTCGTGCTGCCATCACAGTCGTTGTCGATCTGCGGTCCGAAATCTTCGCAGATATCGCCTGCGAACGGATGAATACGTGGGTCACCGTCGTTACAATCACCCGGCAGCGCTACGTATTCGGCGGGAAAGCTGCTGGGATCGTCGCAGCTCGCGACCGCGCTGAGGTCGTCGCCATAGGCATCGCCGTCGGCGTCGCGGTACCACTGGTGGCCAGCGGGATCGAGGGAGGGGTCGTCCAGATCGATGCCGTCCCGACAGTTGTCGTCGATGCCGTTGCAGATCTCGGTACCGGCGGGGTTCACCTGGGGGAGGAGGTCGTCGCAGTCATCGGCGTTGCCGACGGTACCGGGCATTTGTTGACAGGCCTCGACCGCTGCGTCGGGATCGCCGTAGCCATCTTCATCGACGTCTTGGTACCAGATCGGAAGCGTGAGACCCTCGTCAGCCACGCCATCGCAGTTGTCGTCGACACCATTGCACCGCTCGACCGAGCCGGCGTAGATTTCGTCGTCGGAATCGTCGCAGTCAGTGCCGTCTTCGACGCTCCCCACCACCGGCGTGCAGCTGGTCGTGGTGGCAAAGGGGTCGCCCCGCCCATCCCCATCGACGTCGGCATACCAGGTGATGACACCCACGCCAACGTCTCCATCGTCGCAATCGGCGGGCCGATCGACACCGTCGCCATCGATGTCCCATCGCGATTCGATGTTGTCGGACGACACCCAAAAACACCCGCTGAAGACGCACAGCAGCAAGAGAGGCGACACGCGCAGGTTGTGAACCAGGTTCAGCATGGCTCCCACCTACCTGTCGATCCGAATACGAGCCAGGAACTGGTCTAGGTTGACCACCTCCTGTTGGCGTCCCAAGATCTGCCACTGCCCACGAGCCAATCGATACGCCACCACCGCGCGCGACTCTTCGCCCTTGGACATGGCAGTATCTCCTGCCATCGACAGCAAGCGCGCGGAATCTTCGTCGGCGGAGGCCGTGGCGCGAAACGACGTGGCCGCTTCATTGAGGTAGTCATCGTACACTAGCCATTTGTTGTCGGCCGCGGCGCAAGCTGCCAGGCCTACCAACGCGTCGGTGAGCGCACGGCGGTGGCCCTGCGCGGTGAACTGGGGAAGTGCACGTTCAAAAGCAGCTTTTGCGTTTACGTAGTCGCGCCGTTGTAGCTGAATCAGCCCCAGGTTGTAATCGGCAAAAATCCACGACGCCGACCCAATGGCGCGAAACAGGCCACGAGCCCGCCGATAGCAGCCCTCTGCTTCGGTGAGTCGGCCTCGGTACCGAGCCACATCGCCCTGGGAGTTGATGGAAGAGGCCATTCCCCAACGGTCGCCGAGCTCTTCGAACTGAAGCTCGGCCGTCTGCAATATGGCCGCCGCCTCGGGGTGGCGACCGGTCTCGGTGATCAGCTGGCCCAGGCTTTGGGTGCAGCGGGCATAGCCCACGCCGGCGTCCTCCCTCTTAAAGTCGGCCAGCGCCAGCCGAATCCACTTCTCACCTTCTTCGAGGTCGCCGTGTTCGGTCAACACAGTAGCGAAGAGGTAGCGTGCATCTGCAATTAACAAGGGTATGCCATGCTGAACGGCCTCTTGTTCGGCAACCGTCAGCGTTTGCAGAGACGCATGATAGCGGCCGGCCAATCGTTCGGCCTCGCCGCGCAAGCACATGGCGCGCACCCGCACTTCGGTCCAATCGTGGATGACTGCAGCCGTCTCGAGTCGCTCCACCCAGTAGCTGGCCACATCATAATGACCGTAGCCCGTGGCGATTCGCTGGCGGAGGACCCATCCCTCGCCTACACGCTCGTCGGAG
The DNA here is from genome assembly GCA_009936995.1 of Rhodobacterales bacterium. GTDB lineage: Bacteria > Myxococcota_A > UBA796 > UBA796 > JAACDH01. The sequence goes on along the minus strand of JAACDH010000629.1, from coordinate 7,521 downwards.
TCGGGGATACCGCCCTGCGTCAACGCCAAGTCTCGGGCGTCCAGCAGGGACTCTGCGATGAGATAGTCGCCGCCCAAAGCGCGGGCGTCGGCGGCCCGTAGCAGAGGTGCAAGCGCCTGGGATGTGAGACCAGCAGCCACCAGATGGCGGCCCAGTCGCTCGGCAACCCACGCGTCGGACCGAGCGCTTTCACGATAGCGTCCGTTGAGGAACCCGGCGCAAACACGATGATACGACTTGAGCATCCCAGAAGACGCAGCGCGCTCTATCAGGCTTTCGCGAAGCATACCGTGGGCGAAACTCCGACCGCGCTCGGGGCCACCCGAACCACAGATGGCGAGGTGTTGGTCGAAGAGCGCGTCGAGGAGCCCCGAGGTGGGCGTGGCTTCTAGCCCCTCGGACGTTCGCGTGGCCCGCGCACACACCCCGTGCCACTCGGTGGGGTCCAGGTCGGCACCCAAAGTGGCCGCCAACTCAAGGGCGCGGGTCTCGGAAGCGGAGCGGGTCAGCAAGAAACGCTCGACACGGCCTGCCCACAGCGCACGAACATCCCGCGGAAGCTGTACATCTGCCCCCGGACGGATTCGATAGCCATTCACGGCGGGAACCAGCAGGTCCCGCTGCACCCAATCGCCCACCAACTGCACCACGAACTGAGGGTTACCACCGGTTCGCTGCTGGACGCGATGAGCGAGCTGCGGATCGAGGCCCAACAGCCCCTCGACCAGGGTGGCACGATCAGTCTGCGGAAGAGGCCCAATATTCAGCTTTAACGTATTTTCTCGGTCGAGCAGCTCTTCGAGTAGCTTGGCCTCTTCTCGACGCAACGCGAGGGCTTCGTCCGTGCCGGTCATCACCACCAACAGCGGAAAAGACCGGGTAGAGGCGAGCGTCATGACGTACTGGGCGAACCGCAGGGCATCGATGCCCCACTGAACATCATCTAGGTACAAAATCACCGTTCGCTCTTTCGAGAGACCGTAGAGCAACCGCCGAATTGTGGTGTAACGCTCGGTGCTGGTGCGGAAACGGATGGCGCCCGCCCCAGACGAGGGAGCGATGACCTCGGTCAACGCCCGCCATTCATCCGGATGGTCCACACCCGTGGCCCGAAAGATGGCCTCGACCCTAGCCAACACACCATTGTAGTCCAGATCTTGGCATCGAAGCGCCCGCCGAATCATAGGCCCCAAACCCTGCCGATGACCGGTGTTGGGACTGTGAATCGCCCGGAGCACCGAGACCGCTCCCACCTCGTGCGCCCGCTCACAGAACCACTCGGCGAGGCGGCTCTTGCCCACGCCGACCGCACCCGTGAGCGCCACCAAGTGCACTTGCTTGGTCTTTCCGACTTTGTTCAGCACCGACCAAAGCGCGCTGCGCTCCGACGTTCGGTCGACCAGAGGAATGTTACGCAGGCCGAATAAACCCAATCCAGAACTTGCTATTCGCTCGGTACCACCCGAGGCACCGCGCCAATCTTCCGACAGTGGCGGCACCTTCGCGTCCTTGGCCGCCAAGGTGAGCGAAGCGTCGATGAACACCCGCTCAAGGACACCTGACAACGTGGCCGTCGGCGCCGAACTAACCAAGGTGTCGAGGACCAAGGTCTGGGCGTCGAAGGCCTCCGGCTCCGGCGGATTTACACCCCTACTTGTGGGCGGATCCAGCTGAAGGAATTCCCAGGAGGCATCGGCGGCACGGCGGAAACGCAGGGCGGGGTCTTTTGCGAGAAGCCCGAGCAACCAGCGCTCAAAGCCATCGGGCACGCCGAACGGCGCATCAAGCGGTGGAACGATACCGGTCAGGTGCTGGTTTCGCTTTTCGGCGTAGGTGGCTCGGGGGCCAAAGGGCGGTTGACCACGAACCAGACAATACACCAAGCAGCCCAGCCCATAAAGGTCGGTCCATGGGCCATAATCACGCCAGCTTCCCGCAAACTGCTCGGGGGCCATATACGACGGGGTGCCGCCGTAAAAATGGTCCTCCTCGGTCAGGCCTGCGTCTTCCACCTCTTGGGCCAACCCGAAGTCGGTCAGCCGCACCCGAGGGAGCTCTCCCTCCTGCCAACTCACCAGCACATTGCCGGGCTTCAGATCCCGATGAATCACCCCGCGTGCATGGGCGTGCGCCAAGGCGTCTAGCAGGCATCGCGTCACATGCCGAAGCTCCTCCCAGTTCAATCGGCCAGAAAAGTCGTGGAGCGTACCGCCGGCGACCAGCTCCATGGCCAACCAGGGCGTGCCCTCTCGAAGGTGATTCAGGCTCGCTTGCACCGCGGGCGCATCCACCTCGCCATAGTCGTAGACCGCGGTCACATGCGGGTGATCTAGCGCGGCGACTGCGCCGACCTCATTGCGAAAAGCGGCCCTAAACTTAGGCTTCTGCGCCGACTTGGACGTGAGGAGCTTGATGGCCACCGGCTCGCCAGACATCCGGTGCCGCGCGAGCCAAACCTCCCCCATGCCACCCTGGGCAAGAGGCTCTTCCAGCTGAAACGGACCCAGTACGATGGGGTTGGCGGGGTCGACATCCACCCCCACAGTGTAGACACCAGCAAGGACAAACGCCATGGCCAAGGTCGGACGCAATGAACCCTGCCCCTGCGGAAGCGGGAAGAAGTACAAACGCTGCCACGAGGGCCAGGTCGACGACCCTGCGCTGGTCAAGCGAAAAGATGACTCGGAAGCGCATGTACCAACGCCTCTGCCATCTTGGACGCGCTACATTCCACATGGGGTAGGCGTCACGGGTACCGTCCTCGGCCTGTACATCGCCTCCACCGGTAACACTCAAGGTGCAGTCGCCATAGGTGGCGCGACCGGGCTGTTGATCGCCGGTTGGTTTTTGTTTTCCAACCCACCGCCGCCTCGAGGCGATGGGGCAGATCCGGCAGGTCTGAACTTTGGACGCAACCAAGACTAGCGCCTACTGCTTCGACATTTACTCACAACGCGCCACGCGGGTCGGGTCGGCGTTCACGCCTCACCGAAGCAAACTTAGGACGCAAACTGCCCAAAGACGGTTATGGTGGCCGCACGTCCCGGAGAGAACCATGTCGAATGCCCACATCATCTTGTTTATCAGCGCTTCAATTCTGGCGGGGTGCAGCCAGCAGCAACCGCTTGTGGACACCGACCTCCCTCCCCAATCCACCCCCACAAATACCTGGGGAACAACCTACGCGACCGACACGGCTGCGGTAGGCACAACCACCACCGGATCGGCGGCAAATGGCGCCATGCTGACGGGCATCGATCCCCAGAACGCCATCAGCGACTGCAACGTCGACCCCATCCTCTGGGGCGATCCCATCACAACATTCGGCAACATGGCGTGGAACTTCCGCATGGGCGGGGCCATCTCCCAAGACATTCTCGACGTCGCAGCAGCCAGCCTCGACCCCATCGATAATTTCATGGGTGGTGAACTCACCAGCGACATGTTCATCGATCCTGTCAGCTTCGTCACCTACGCGTTCGAGGTCGACAATGGCATGAATGTGCTGCTCGACGCCTCGGGCAACGGCACCAATATTCCCGCAGCCAACATGCTCTCGGCCGCGGGTCTCGCCCATGGCTACCACATCGGTTGGGTGCCCTGGCTCTTCAGCTTCACGCCTGGCACCGCTCCCCTCGACCCCAACTACATGGAAGTGGGCACGGTATACATGACGTTGTTTCTCGCCGTAAATCCAGCGAATAACCTCACTCCCATCATCATCGAAGGCGTCGAGTCGGCCAGCGCATTCCAAGTCCACCTGGGCCTCTCCACGTGGACCGGCGACACCACGCTCACCAACGAATTCTGCACCATCACCTACTTCCTCGATGGACAGAGCATCACGCCCTTATAGTTCGCGCGCGCAACGCCAATATTGGATATGTGGATTGCCTCGTTCGGCGACCTTTTCGCCTTACTCCGCGCCCAGCTGCGGATGACCTCTATACCGAGAGAGACCGCCCATGAGTTCGCAACCCACGATCATCTACACGCACACCGACGAAGCCCCCGCTCTGGCGACCTACAGCTTCTTGCCGATCATCCAGGCTTTTGCAAAACATAGTGGCGTCTCCGTCGCCTCGTACGACATCTCTCTCGCCGGCCGCATCATCTCGGCCTTCCCAGACTTCCTCACCGAAGATCAACGTATCGAAGACGCCCTGGCGGCCCTCGGCAAGCTCGTGCTCAAGCCCGAAGCCAACATCGTGAAGCTGCCCAACATCAGCGCGTCGGTTCCCCAACTGAAGGCCGCCGTTGCCGAGCTTCAGGCACATGGTTTCGCCCTCCCCGACTACCCGGACGACCCCAAACCCCACGCCGAGAAGGCCATCCGCGCCCGCTACAATAAGCTCAAGGGCAGCGCCGTCAATCCCGTCCTCCGCGAGGGCAACTCCGACCGTCGCGCTCCGGCCGCCGTCAAGGCCTACGCCCGTAGCAACCCGCACTCCATGGGCGCGTGGTCCAGCGACAGCGCCACCCACGTGGCCACCATGGGCGCCGGCGACTTCTTCCACAACGAATCGTCCGTCACCCTCGCCGCCGCCACCACGGCGCGCATCGAGCACGTCGACGCCAACGGCACTGTCACGGTTCTCAAAGGCAGCTTTGCCCTCCTCGAAGGTGAAATTCTCGATGCCACCGTCATGCAGAAGAAGGCTCTCATCGACTTCCTGACCGCACAGGTCGAAGACGCCCGCAGCAGCGGCATCCTGTTCTCGTTGCACCTCAAGGCCACCATGATGAAGGTGTCCGACCCCATCATCTTCGGCCACGCCGTCAACGTCTACTTCGCCGACCTCTTCGCTAAGCACGGCGATCTGTTCGATAAGCTGGGCGTCAACGTGCGCAACGGCTTCGGCGATCTGGTGGGCAAGCTGTCCGAGTTGCCCGCCGACAAACGCGCGGAAATCGAGGCCGACATCCAAGCGGCGTACGCCAACGGCCCCGGCCTGGCTATGGTCAACTCCGACAAGGGCATCACCAACCTGCACGTGCCCAGCGACGTCATCATCGACGCCTCCATGCCCGCCATGATCCGCACCTCGGGCTGCATGTGGAACGCCGCTGGCGAACTGCAGCAGACCAAGACGGTCATCCCCGACAGCAGTTACGCCGGCGTGTACCAGGCGGTCTTCGACTACTGCAAAACCCACGGCGCCTTCGACCCCACCACCATGGGCTCGGTCCCCAACGTCGGCCTGATGGCCCAAAAAGCCCAAGAGTACGGTTCACACGACAAGACCTTTGAGATCGCCAGCCCTGGCCAAGTTCGCGTCGTCGCCGCCGATGGCACTGTGATTCACCAGCACGACGTGGCCCAAGGCGACCTGTGGCGTGCCTGCCAAGCCAAGGACGCCCCCATTCGCGACTGGGTCAAGCTCGCCGTCACCCGTGCCCGCGCCTCCAACACGCCCGCCGTGTTCTGGCTCGACGAAAATCGCGCCCACGACGCCCAACTGATCACCAAGGTCAACACCTACTTGGCCGATCACAACACCGACGGCCTCGAGATCCACGTGATGGCGCCGGTCCAAGCCACCGAGTTCACCCTGAAGCGCGTCACCGAAGGCCTCGACACCATCTCGGTCACCGGAAACGTGCTTCGCGACTTCCTCACCGACCTGTTCCCTATCCTCGAAGTCGGCACCAGCGCCAAGATGCTCTCCATCGTTCCGCTGATGGCCGGTGGTGGGCTGTTCGAGACGGGCGCCGGCGGCTCCGCGCCCAAACATGTGCAGCAGTTCAACAGCGAAGGTCACCTTCGCTGGGACTCCTTGGGCGAATTCCTTGCGTTGGCCGTGTCCTTCCAGCACTTGGGCGACATGTTCAACCTGCCCACGGCCAACCTCATCGGCCAGACGCTCGACGACGCTTCCACGCAGTACCTGCTCACCAACAAGTCGCCGTCCCGCAAGGTCAACCAGCTCGACAACCGCGGTAGTCAGTTCTACGTAGCCATGTACTGGTCCAAGGCGCTCGCCGAGCAAACCGGCGACGCAGCCTTGGCCGCAAACTTCGCCGCCACCGCACAAGCGCTGGCCGACAACGAAGTCGTTATCCTGGAAGAGCTCATCGCAGCCCAGGGCACGCCGGTCGACATCGGTGGCTACTACGCCCCCAACACCGAGCTGGCCACCGCCGCCATGCGCCCGAGCGCGACGTTCAACAAGATCATCGCGGCGCTGTAGTTAGGGCGCAGACGCCGCCTAGCCCTGGACGTGCGCCAAGGCCTCGGCCGCAAATCCCTGAACCGACGCCTTGCCGGACCAGGTCACGACACCTTCGCCGTTGATGATCACACCGATGCGCTTGGCATTTCCGGTCTCGCCAGCGCCGTAGGGCGCTAGCGTGCGGTCGGGGTCAGACAGCAATGGGTAAGGAAATTCGTTCGTTTCGGCAAAACGAAGATTCTCCGCCACCGTATCGTAGCTTGCGCCGAGGATGGCCGTGTTGGCCGCTTCAAAGTCACTGATGAGGTCGCGAAACTCGCGTCCTTCCACCGTTCAACCACCGGTGCTGGCTTTTGGGTAGAACCAAATGACTAGGTTCTTACCCGAAAAATCCGAGAGGTGGACGGTATTCCCAATGTGATCGGACACACTGAAATCCGGGGCCTTCTGACCAACGTCGAGCATGGACTTTCTCCTTAAGGTAGCCAAGGGTATCATCGGCTATGCTTACCCCCAAGCTACAAACCGCTCGCCTGACGCTTCGTGCCGTCAACCAAGCCGACGCGCCGGCGATCCAGCGACACTTCGGGCGGTGGGAGATCATCGAGCATCTCTCCACCGCGGTCCCGTGGCCTTACCCCGAGGACGGCGCGGACGACTTCATTCGCCAAGTGTGTCTTCCTGGTATGGCCAACGGCTCGTTAATGTGCTGGGCCATCATCCTCGATGGGGCCGATGAAGCCGTGGGCCTCATCGAATACCGCGTCGGCGACGACCTCCCCGACAATCGAGGCTTTTGGATTTCCACTGAATACCAAGGGAAAGGCTACATGACCGAGGCGGTCGAGGCCTTTCAGGACTACGTCTTCTTCGATCTCAAGGTACCGCGAATCTTCGTTTGCAACGCCGTCAACAACGTAGCCAGCCGACGAGTAAAAGAGAAGACAGGCGCAGTCTTGGTCGACCACATCCAGCTGCCCCATCACAGCGGCGTTTCGGACTGCGAGCGCTGGGAGGTCACCCGCGAGTCCTGGGCCCAGCACCGAGGCGTCGATTTGGGCTGAGGTTCCGTGTATTGCCCACGGCAACAGCCCTTCGAAAAGAAAAAGCCCCCAGACCATGAGGCCTGAGGGCTTGAGTGACATCCGCACATACCGATGGAACGTTCCTTCAGAGTTTATCTAGCGTTTCAGCTCACCGGTCACCGAGGTGATGGGTGGAAGCTCTCCGTTGTTCGCCGGTCACTCAAGGATGTGTGCGACAGTGTCGCGGTCCACCGAATGCAGTAGCAGTTGCTTGGATATTGGCTGCTTCCCTCGTAGTCTTGGACTGTTGCCAATCTGACTTT
>JAACDH010000101.1 GCA_009936995.1 Rhodobacterales bacterium | reverse complement strand
GTCAAAACTCACCGAATCAAGTGCGGCAACCTGCCCATCGACCAGTCGCCCCTTCTTTCGGTCCTGTCGTCGCCCGTTGCACCAAATCCCCAATTTCAACCGTTCTTCAGCGACCACTTCGACATGTTTTAGCGGCACACGAGTGTGTCCCTCTCTTTCGACGAATTGTCTCAACGCCGCTATCGCCCGCTGGAAGACGGTTTCTATAGGGTCCCAATCAAAGCCCAATGCGTCCAGAGCGGCGATATGCTCAATCGTCTGGCGCCCCTTCTTCCTGCCATTTCGTTGTGTAAGGAACCATCTGCCAAGGTTGAAGGGCGAATCTGCCACGACCTCAACATGCTTCTGTAAAACGGAGGCATGCCCTTCTCTTTCGATAAATTGCCGCAATGCGATGATGCCTTCTTGGAAGCTAGTTTCAGCCGGGTCCCAGTCGAAGCCCAATTTGTCGATGGCCGCGATGCGTTCATCGGTCAAACTGCCCTTCTTCTTGCCAAGGCGTCGCGTACTACACCAGCTCCCCAACTTGAATGGTTCGTTCGCCACAAGCTCGACATGACTCTGCGGAACTCTTGCATGCCCCTCTCTTTCAACGAATAGTTGCAAAGCGAGCAGCCCCCGCTGGAATAGCGCCTCCATGGGGTCCCACTCAAAGCCCAATGCGTCGAGCGACAAGATACGCTCATCCGTCAGTCGACCGTGTGTCCTCTCGATTCGGCGAGTAGAACACCAGCTGCCCAATTTGAAGTCCTCTCCGCCAACTACTTCGATATGGCTTTTACGAACTCGTACATTGCCTTCTCGTTCGACAAACTGCTCCAGTGCAGCCAGGCCGTATTGGAATTCGGCGTCGTAGGGGTCCCACACAAACTGTAGACCGTCTAGCGGGGCAATTCTTTGGTCTGTCAGCCGACCCTGCTTCCTCTCGCTCCGCCGTCCCGAGCACCAAACGCCTAGCTTGAAGGGCGCACCAAAAGACAGTTCGACGTGGCCATGAGGTACATCAGCGTTGCCCTCTCTTTCGATGAACTGCTGAAGTGCAGCCAATCCGGTTTGGAGACCTGTCTCATATGGGTCCCAATCGAAACCCAACGAATCAAGAGCCGCTAGGCGTTCCTTTCCTAGCAGACCTCGCTTCGCGTCGTAACGTCTGGTGGAGCACCACATACCCAAATTGTGGGTCCCATTGGCAACGATCTCGATCCAGCTCTTCGGGACTTGAGCGTGCCCCTCTCGTTCGACAAACCGTCTCAGAACACCGAGACCGAATTGGAACGCCGATGTTGACCTTTCGACCAGCTGCAATTCGAATGCACCGACGAAGTCGGCTCCAATACGTTCCGGGATATCCAGAATGATTCGGTCGCCGGTCAACCCCGCCGGCATCCTTCCGCTACGTCCAATCTCAACCCGATACCCGTCCAGCGCTTCGCCTAGCCCCACGTCGTGCGAGCGCAACGCCCTGACGACATCCCAAACGGGCTTGAATGCTGATTTGGCCAGCATGGCGTCAGCGTCCTCGCCGTCGCCCAAGTACACGGGGATTAGAATCGTTCCTAGTGTTTTGCCATCAGCCTTTCGAATAGCGCGACCAACGGCTTGCACAATGTCGACCTGCGAGCGTCGAGGATCGATGAAAGCCACGCCATCAAGTGTCGGCACGTCAACACCTTCGGAGAGACATCGTGCATTGGCGAGGAGCCCGTGTTGGCCCGCGCCAATCTGACGTAGGCCATTTAGCTTGGTGTTCCTCCGGCCCACCGGCATGTCACCTGAAACATAGCCCGCGACAATCTCGCCTTCGGGTGCGTATTCGGACCCCATCCAGGAGCAAACCTTGGGAAGCGTGTTTACGAATTCCTTGGCCTTTCTTACACGCGAGTGAAAACTGATGGTCCGTCGTAGACCGAATCGCTTCATCGCACGAGCCACCGCGATGTGGCCGGCGAGCGTAGCAGCATCCGTCTGAATTCCCGATTCTGTTTCTACCATCCTTCCGACATCAATCGCATCCCGTACCCGCGCATCGTCCACGCCACACACCACCACTTGATAGTTGGTAAGGAGCTTGTTCTTGATCGCCTGTGCGAAAGAGAGCTCATGGATGACCGGCCCAAACAGGGCTTCGTCGTCCATTGAAGCCATCTCGAGTCCAGCCTCTGCGGCCTTCTTGGTCACACGATCTGTGAATGTGCGTGGTGTCGCAGTCATGAAAAGGCGCTTCCTGGCGGGGAGACGCTTGGCGTCAAGAACAGTGCCGTAGTCGGAACTGACTTAGCCCGCGCAGCGATGGGCCTCGTCCGCGATGACGAGATCGAAAGGCTTCAAACCCTCGTCCTCCATGGCCTCCGCCACACGCCCGGACGACTGGTAGGTCGAGAAGACGACTTGGCGGCCTTGACGTTGAAGAAAGCTACGAATTTCGCGCGCGTCTGTGGTCACCGGGAAGGCCAAGTCGGTGGTGAAAGCCATGGCAGCGTCGTCTCCCTGGCTGACGGAGGCATCCGAACAGACAGGAAGGAAGGCGAAGCCCTCCGTTGCATTTGCCAGCCACTCGGTCACAGTCTGCGACAACAGCGTAAGCGACGGTAATAGCACCAACGTGCGCTGGGCCCCCAGGGCCTCTGCCGCCCAAAGCGCGGTGAGCGTCTTACCCGTGCCGCAGGCCATTATCAGCTGGCCACGGTCCTTGAGGTTGTCGCGAACGGCCTTGATTGCGTCCTTTTGGTGTGGTCTAGGGTTCCAACGTTTCCGTGGTTCGCCGCCAATTAGCAGAATGGGATCATGAGGCCAATGGACTGGGGCGTCGATCAGGCCGGTCCGCAGCAAGGTCGAGATGGGACAGACTTTGTCTTGCTGCCGGATGACACGCTGCGCGTGAGGTGCCAAGCGATCGGTCGTCGCGATGAGCAGCCGCCTGTCAATGGACTCGTGAATCGATTCGCTCAGAAATTTGTCGATCTCACCCTTGGGGATACTGCGCTTGGCATCAAAGCATTTGGACTGGATGGCCCAGGTCAGACCGTCGACATCGACCGCGATTAGATCGATCCCGGCATCACTGCCCCAACGACCCGGCCAGTCGTCCCAGAGCCACACCTTCTGTAGACGGCTTGAATAGATGGGGTGGGTTTCGAGAAGCCACTTACACACCGGCTCGAAGGCTTTCCCACGCTTTTGGGGGTCCGGTATGGCTTCTTCAAGTGCGGTGAGGAACTGCTCAAACGTTTGCATGGGTCTGTTGTAACAACTGAAGTCACCTCGGCGAAGCGCCTGGGTGTGAAACGGCATAGGCCGCAAGACGGTGTGGAACTGCAGTGGTGCCCGCAATGCCCACAGTTTCGCCGTGCTGGCTCAAGCGTGAAATGACGCTTCGGGGGGCACAGTTGGGAGTTGCGCTGGGGTGCCAGCTCAACCACCTGTGGCCCTTGCCCAACGTCAGTTGCTGCTGTCGACCACTCGCTTCGCTCCCTGCCTCCGGCTCGCAGCAGAACCTGGCGTTAGGCTCGGGGTGAAGGGCTTTCCAGTTGGAGCGCCGGGTGGTCGCGCCGATGCTGTCGCTTGACGGGGCCTGAGTGGCTCGGCAGGGTCGACCTCCAACTGTAATCGAAACGATCGCACGACTGTGTAAACGAAACCCTGGCGTAGCGCCGTTCGCTGGGCGCTATGGCTGAGCGACCGTGAGCAGCCAGGTTACCATCTCGCCTTTGCCCTTGATCAGGACGGAGCCACGGGGCTCGAAGGCGAAGCGTTCCGAGAGTTGCTCCCGAAGGGGCTGATTAGGGCCGTCGGTGGATGAGGAGGGACAGCACCAGCAGCCCCAAGGGCCAGGAGGCGCGCCCCCCTCCGTAGCTACAGCCTCCGCCCTTGTCATCGACGTCGGCATCGGAGTCCACTTCTTCGAGCCGCGTACCGTCCCCCAGCAGGCCGACGCTGCAGTCGTATCCAGGGTTGATGCAGTTCTTGATAATGAGGCCCATGATGTCTGGGTCCCAACCGTTCATCCAGTCTCCGTGAAGAGACGACCCATTGGGCTGTGATGCGTCCATGTCTGAGGACAGGTACCATGTATCTGATGGGCCTGTTGACGCGGTGACCTCGAACGCAAACTTGTAGGATATCTCGGGAATGGCCACGGGGTGTGAGTCAGGACACCGTCCGGTTCCGGTGTTCGGGGCCGCTGCAAGAATGGGATAGGACATGTGGCTACGCTGGTCCTCTGAAGTCAGATTCACGCCATCCCAGCACTGCGGAAACACGACGCGAAACTCAAGCAAATCACCGGGCTGACATTCAGGCAGGTAGGGCACGTGGTCCATTGGATCGCCCTCGTCGAACTGGGGTGGGGGCGCCTCCCAGCTGGCGCAGCGGTATTTGGCGCTCACCACGTCCTGCGGCTCGGACATCGCCTGGCCGGCGATCATCACAAGGCCCTCGGGCGGCGCCTCGATGGTGTCGGCAGGCAGGTGGTAGCCGCTTTTGTAGTAGAAGAGGGGCTCGAAGAACTCCAGGCGGGTCCCCCCAGCCGAGAACAGCGAGGGCACCCAGTAGGCAGACTGGTTGAGCGCGCGCCCCTCACAGGTGCTTGGCTCGGTGGCGTCCTCCAGCTTGTCGATCGTCGTGAACGCATCGGCCTCTGCGAAGCCGAAGAAGACGTGCTCGTGCGCGGCGCCCGTCTGTCCGGGGTAGACCAGCGGGTCGTCGTTGCTGACGTGAGACTCCTCGCAGTGGGTGCGGAAGTTCCCGGTGCCGTCCTCGTTGATGTAGACGTTCTCGCCAGAGAACACCCGGCCGGGCTGCAGCTCGCTCCTGTCGGGACGGTCGAGCTTCACGACGTCGCTCTCTTCACAGGCGCCGAGAGCCAGAATGCCGATGATGAGCGTGAGTAGAACAGCAGAGCGAGGAGCGGACATGAAACCTCCGTCGGCATGGGTCGATCGCCGTTCTACTAAGAACCTAGGTCAGTAGCCTCTTTGATGTCAACGCCGAGGCCTCCCGATGAGCCCCCCTACACGCTGAACCGGAAACACATAGGGCGGCGCGAGGACAAGAAGCATTAGAGCCTCTTCCAAGTCCGTATAGAGGCGAGGGAGCGTTTGGGGAGCGCAAGTGGGACGTGGGCGCCCGTGCCGCAAAGGCCGGCCGCGAGGCCGAGGACAAGAAGCTTTAGAGCATCTCCGAAGCCAGCACACAGGCGTTCGGACGTTTTAGGTTCGCAAAAAGGTCTTGGCGCCTGTG
>JAACDH010000100.1 GCA_009936995.1 Rhodobacterales bacterium | reverse complement strand
CGACCCAGAATCCACGAACGCCGAACGTGGCGCCCATGCCGGTGAGACCCAGCAGCAGCCAGGCCGACTCTCCGGTGGCCCGTGCCGAGAATGCGACGGCCCAGAAGTTGAGCTGCTTTCCTGCTGCAAAGTAGTCTTTGACATCCTTCACCTTGCGGGAGGCGGCCACCCCGATTCCTAGCAGGGCGATGAGATAGAGGGCGACGCCGAGGTATTTCCAAATCATGCGATGACTCGCGGTTTGGGGCGGTGAATCAGCAGTTCGATGGCGTCTTCGTGAGGCCACCAGAGAAATTTTGCGCGCTCTCCGACGGCGATCTTGGGCGGTCCACCAAAGCATTGATGGTTGTCGTCCCACAGGGCGCGGAAGGTCTTGCGCATCTGGGCGTCGCCGGTGAGCTGGGCATAGTGGACGAGCATGTACGCCGCGTCCATCATGTTCGCCGTGCCCAGTCGGTACCAGGGGTCTTGCACGGAGTCGTGCCCGATGCCGACGGAGCAACCCGCCTCCCACAGCTGGTCGACCCGTGGATGGCCCCGGCGGCGCGGGTAGTTGTCGTATCGGCCCTGGAGCACGATGTTGTCGAGGGGATTGGTGACAATCTGCACCCCAGACTCGGCCACCAACGCGATGATCTTCGAGGCATAGGGGTTGGGGTAGGAGTGCATGGCGGTGCAGTGGCCGGCGATCACCCGGTTCTTCCAGCCGCGCTTGATCACCTCGGCGCAGACCACCTCCAGGTTCCGGGAGGTGGGGTCGTCGGTCTCGTCGCAGTGCAGATCGACCATCTTGCCGTGTTTTTCAGCCAGGTCGAAGCCCATACGGACGGTCTGCCAGCCCTCTTCGGTGGTTCGCTCGAAGTGGGGGATGACGCCGACTGCATCGCAGCCCAGCGCTACCGCGCGCTCCCAGTTTGCTTATCGTCCGGCGGCCCGGAGGATTCCCTCTTGGGGAAAAGCGACCACCTGGATCTCTACGTCGGTGCGTTCGTCGCGCAGGGCGCAAAGCGCCTCGACGGCGACCAGACTTCCGGTGTCTACGTGGGTGCGAATGCGCAAGGTGCCGAACGACTTGTACATCTCGATGGTCTTTCGCGCGCGCTCGGTCACATCTTCGGTGGTGAGAGTGGGCCTGAGTTGCGACCAATTTCGGATGCCCTCGGTGAGGGGCCCCGAGATGTTCGGCTTGCGAGCGCCCAGAAGTGCAGCGTCAAGGTGGACATGTGGTTCGGCGAAAGGTGGTGTTATTAGCCCACCTTCGATGACTTCTTCTCCGTCGTGAGGGGTGAGTTTTCCAATCGCCGCGATGAGGCCGTCTTCGACTCTCAGATTACAGCGTTGCCCGTCTATCATTGCGTTTCTAAACAGCATGCCTGTCAGTATAGTATGGGCGTCTATTTCACAGGAGAGAGAATGAGTGACCTGCCAGAGCAGCGCTCCGAGTCGGTGTTCGATGACTTTAAGTCGGCTTATACGTCGGCCCAGGCTGTCGTCGAAGCCAACCGCTGCCTATATTGCAGTGATGCGCCGTGCATCACCGCATGCCCAACCGCTATCAATATCCCCGAGTTTATCCGCAAGATCTCAACGGGAAATCTGCGAGGGTCGGCCAACTCCATCTTCGCCAGCAACGTGCTCGGCATGAGCTGCTCTCGGGTATGCCCTGTCGAAACGCTATGTATGGGCGACTGTGTGTACAACGAGATGGGCGTGCCACCGATTCAGATTGGCAAGCTGCAGCGCTACGCCACCGACAACGCCTACGAAAAGGGCTGGTCGTTCTTCGAGGCGGGCGCCGACACGGGTAAGAGCGTGGGCATCGTTGGGGCGGGTCCTGCGGGACTGGCCTGCGCCCACGAGCTGCGTCGCTTCGGTCACGCGGTCACGATTTACGACAAGCGAGACGTGCCGGGTGGCCTAAACACTACGGGCATCGCGCCGTACAAGCTGCGCGCTGACAAGTCCATGGCCGAGGTGGAGTGGGTGCTACAGATTGGCGGCATCCACATCGAGCACGGTGTCGATGTGCCGGGCAACACCAGCTGGGACGATCTTTCCGCCAAGCACGACGCGTTGTTCCTGGGCTTTGGCCTGGGCCCCGACAGCGTCCTCGACCTCCCCGGCAACGGCGCCACCGGCGTTCACGGTGCGGTGGCCTTCATCGAGGCGTTCAAGACCGGCCAGGTAGATCTCGCCAACGTCCGCAACGCCATCGTTGTGGGCGGTGGAAACACCGCAGTCGACGCCGTTCGCGAGCTTCTCGGCTTGGGTGTTCCCAACGTGAAGATGGTCTACCGCGGCGCCGAGCCGGCCATGAGCGGCTACGCCCACGAGTGGCGCGAGGCCAAGAACGAAGGCGCCCGCGCGGTCTGGCACGCACAGCCGGTTGGTTTTGCGGGCGAGGGTTCGGTCACCGGACTCCAGTGCGTTCGCACCGACGACGCGAAGAGGCCGATGCCCGGCACCGAGCACACCATCGCCGCCGACCTCATCTTGGTCGCGGTGGGTCAAGCCAAGCTGGGCGACCTGGTCGCTGGCCTAAGCGGTGTCGAGACCGAGTGGGGCAAGATCCTCTGTGAAGAGGACGGCGCCACCGGCAAGCCGGGTGTGTACGCAGGTGGACACTGTCGAAATGGCGGCAAAGAAGTCGTGAACGCTGTTGCCGAGGGCCGTGACGCCGCTCGAGCCATGAACAAATATCTTGGAGGTGTCTGATGCCCAGTCTGAAGACCAACTGCGCCGGAATTACCTCTCCCAACCCGTTCTGGTTGGCCTCTGCCCCCCCCACAAACTCCGGTGAGCAGATTCAGCGGGCGTTTGATGCGGGCTGGGGTGGCGCGGTCTGGAAGACGTTGGGATCGCCCATTCAGAATGTGTCGAGCCGCTTTGGCGCGATTCGTTGGAAGGGCAGCGCCGGTGTTGGATTCAACAACATCGAGCTGATCACCGATCGCCCCCTCGACGTGAACTTCCGTGAGATCTACGAGACCAAGAAGAAGTACCCGGAGCACGCAATCATCGCGTCGCTGATGGTCGAGACCCGCGAAGAGGGGAGAGAGATCATCAAGCGGTCCGAAGACGCCGGTGCCGACGGCCTCGAGCTCAACTTCGGCTGTCCCCACGGCATGTGTGAGCGCGGCATGGGCTCGGCGGTTGGGCAAGAGCCCGCGGTCAACGAGCGCATCACCAGCTGGGTCAAGGAGTTCTCCAACGTCCCGGTGCTGGTCAAGCTCACCCCCAACGTGGGCGACATCGTGCCCCACGGCTTAGCGGCCCAGGCGGGTGGCGCGGATGGCGTCAGTCTGATCAACACCATCAAGAGCATCATCGGCGTCGACATCGACAACTTCGTTCCGCAGCCGGTGGTCGGCACGAAGTCGTCGAATGGTGGCTATTGCGGCGCGGCGGTCCGACCGATCGCCCTGCACATGTGTGCATCGTTGGCCCGCGACCCGCGCTTCAACGTGCCCATCAGCGGCATCGGTGGCATCACCAACTGGCGCGACGCGGTCGAGTTCATCCTGCTGGGAAGCTCCAGCGTTCAGGTGTGCACCGAGGTGATGTTGCACGGCTACCGCATTGTCGAAGACATGAACGAGGGCCTGCTCAACTATATGAAAGAGCACAACTTCGAGACCATCGACGAGATGGTGGGCAAGGCGGTTCCGGCGCTCAGCGACTGGGGCAACCTAGACCTGAACTACGAGGTGGTCGCGAAGATCGACGAGACGACGTGCATCGGATGCCAAAACTGCATGGTCGCCTGCCACGACGGCGCCCATCAGTGCATCCACCCGAACGCCGACCTGACGGTGCGGGTGCCGACGATCGATCTCGACGAGTGTGTGGGCTGTAATCTGTGCCAGATTGTGTGTCCGGTTCCGGACTGCATCAGCATGGTCGAGGTCGACAACGGCTTCGCGCCGGCGAGCTGGAACGAGCATGTTGACCAGGGCCAGCCCCTGCGCCACAAGAAAGGCTCACACTAGCCCTCGGCGCTTCTAGCGCACCCGGGTACGATGGGTGCCACGGCGCCGGAAGGCGACCAAGGCCAGCAGCGAGAGCCAGCCGGCGCTCGCTGTTCCGGTGCTCTGGCATCCGCAGCCTGCCTTCTCTTCTTCTACGGGTGCTGTGAACAGCTCTGCGGACCACACGTAGTCGTGCGGTTCGAGGGACAGGTCTTGTGGCGAGACCATCAGATAGGCGTGGTGGCTGCCGTCGAAATTGTCGAGGCTGGCGGCTCCGTTGCCGTCGGGCTCCATGACCAGCGGCACCCACTCTTCTAGTTTTGCGTTGACTCCGACGCCCTTGGTGCGGACCAGCACGCCGATCCAGGGGACGTCGGGGTCGCCTTCGAAGGTCACCTGTAGCGGCTTGCCGACCTCGCCCACGTCGGCGCGGAAGTGCACCACGCTCATGCCCATACCCTGGGGCTGCCGAGATGTGCGAGGGGCCCCGGTGGACGGCAGTTGGCTGATGTGGTCCTCGACGAAGATGGGGGTGAGCAGCTCGTCGGCGTAGGTGATGTCGAGGGTGACCAGCCGGGCCATGTAGTCTTGCCAGAATGGCTCGAAGTCGATGCCGGCGGCCGTGATGGCGTCGGGCAAGTAGATGGGGTCGCCCCGATGGTCTCGGCTGTACTCCCAGGTGGAAATGACCGCCTCCATACCGTGTTGGTCTTCGATGTACTGGGCCAACAGGGTGGTGCCGTATATGAAGGGAAGCAAATCGGGTTGGCTGTAGACCAGTGCAGTTTGGTGTACGCCGGTCCACGGGATTTCGAGGTACGCGTAGGCGTAGTATCGCCACACGAAGGGGTCGTTATCGGCGTGGTTGGTGAGCCAAACGGCGGTTCCTTCCAGCCACCAGGACCAGCTGGTGATTCCGTCTAGGTAGGTGCCCGAGTAGCTGTACTCGAAGGTGTGCACTACCTCGTGCATCACGACGTTGACGTCGCTCTGGTTCATCGTGGTGACAAACAAGGTGATGACCGGTGTGACACCGCCACTGTCGCACTCGGACGTGGTGGTCAGGCCACCGGCGGAGGGCGATGGCTGAATGCGGATGATCACCGTCTCGTCGGAGGGCTGCCAGCCGAGGTCGGCGTAGGTTTGGTAGCTGGCTTCGGCCCAGGCCAGTACGTCCGCGGCGTGCTCGGCGTCGGCGACAGACGTCTCCCACTGCACCCAGAAGTGCTCACCCTCGAGATAGTTCTCGGTGGTGAGCGGAATACAAGGCACTCCCGCGATCGCGGAGGCGAGGAGGAGGCTGAGCATGGGCGACTAGGCCGTGCGGCGACGTCGCAGGCCGGCCAACAGCAGCGGCAAGAAGGCGAGCACGCCCGAGGGACCAGTAGGAGCGCTGGTGCAGCCGCATCCAACGAGCGAGGCGGTGGTGTCTACGATGGGCTCGTCGTCGGCGAGGACGCAGTCGTCGAAGTCGATTTCGCCGTCGCAGTCGTTGTCGATACCGTCGCAGACTTCGGCGGCCGAGGAGCGGACGGTGAACAAGGTGTCGTCGCAGTCGGTGTTGTTGCTGACGTAGCCTTCGGGCTGTTCACAGGCCATCAGGGGCATCAGGGGGTCACCCTCGCCGTCTTCGTCGACGTCGGCGTACCACTCGTTGGCGTCGATGGCGTTGTTGTCGATTTCGCCGTCGCAGTCGTTGTCGGTGCCGTCGCAGACCTCGACGACGCCGGGGCCGATGTCGTTGTCTTCGTCGTCGCAGTCGCAGGCGATGCCGTAGCCATCACCGTCGCCGTCGAGCTGGTCGGGGTCGGGCTGGGTGGGGCAGACGTCGCAGCCATCGGGCGCGCCGTCGCTGTCGGCGTCGATGCTGTCGTCGAAGCCATCGCATTGGTCGCAATCGTTGGGGAGGGTGTCGCCGTCGGCGTCGTTGCCGTCGAATCCACCCGGGCAGATATCGCAGCCGTCGGGGGCACCGTCGCTGTCGGCGTCGATGAAGTCGTCGAAGTTGGGGCAGATGTCGCAGGCGTCGGGCATGCCGTCGTTGTCGACGTCGTTCTGGTTGGGCTCGATGGCGCAGATGTCGCAGTCGTCGGGGACGAGGTCGCCGTCTTGGTCGGCGTTGTCGTCGCCAGCGAGGCAGACGTCGCAACCATCGGGCACGGTGTCGCCGTCGTTGTCGGCGTTATCGTCGAAGCCTGGGCAGTGGTCGAACGGGTCGCACACGCCGTCGGCGTCGGGGTCCGGGGTGCTGCCGCAGACGTCGCAGACGTCGCCCACGCCGTTGCCATTGGCGTCGGCCTGATCGGCGTTGGGGATGGTCGGGCAGTTGTCGTTGGTGTCGAGCAGTCCGTCGCCGTCGGAGTCGTAGGTCTCTTGGACGACGGTACCCGCGCCGCCGACCGTTGCGTCGTAGCCGCCCGCTTGACTGACGCCAAAGGTGCCGCCTCGGGCCTCTGTGTTGACTAAGTAACCGGGGGAGGTGAACAACTTGATGCGTCCGCCGCCTCCGCCGCCTCCGCCGCCAGCCAAGCCGCCAGCGCCGAGCAAACAGTCGCCGCCCGCGCCGCCATTGGCTTCGAGATTACCGCCTCCGTCGATAACGCCTGAGAGCAGCACCAAGGTGCCGCCACTTCCGCCGCCGCCGCCGCCGGCTGCACCCGTGACCACGGCTGAAGCACTCTGGCCAGAGACCGTGACCACACCGGTGACCGTGATCAGCGTGGCCTCAAGGAGTACGGAGCCGCCGCCACTGCCACCCATTGTGCCGTCTGCAGGTGTACATCCAGAGCCGCCGCCGCCGCCGCCGGAACCGAACGGTCGGTCCGAGATAAGCTCAAAGGGAGACCCGCCCCACCCGTAGGTGGTACCGGGATCGCCAATGTCGGCGCCACCGAAGTAATACGCGCCTTCGCCGCCCCGACCGGCGTGTCCGCCGCCACCGCCGCCGCCGCCGTGCACGCAGTTTCCGGGGCCGCCTAGCCCACCGAAACCAAGCCCAAAACCGTTGAAACCGGCGATAGCGCCCGCGCCTGGGGACAGCCCTGGTTGGCCGCCCCGGTCGCCGGCGCCCTCTGCGGATAGGGAGCCGTCGATGAGGATTGTGTCGGCGTGGACTTCGAGGTGAATTTCTCTCTGGACGAAGACCGTGGCGCCTGCCGTAACCCAGAACGTTCCGACGTTTGTGAATGCGCCTTCGAGCACGTCGCCGTCGAGGAGAATGAGGTCGGTGCCGCCGAGGTCGCTTCCGACGTAGGTTGTGGCCAACGCTTGGGTAGGAATGAGCGCTGCGACAAAGACGAGCCAGCGAAGGTTTAGTGCTTCCACGAGAGTCTCCTAGTTCAGAGGGCCAGCGTACTCGATCTCCGGCGACATTTGGGTCAGTTGAACCAAAGGGCCAAACATTCTGTAGACGTGGCTTGGATTTTGGGCGCTACTTGCCTATATCGCGAATGATCTGTTGCGTGAAGCCCGGCTTGACGGATTCGGTGAGCGCCTTGGCGTACTCCTCGATGCGATTGGTCATTTGGAAGCCCCAGACGTCTTTTATTTGGCGGCAGTGGTTCAGGTCGATCTCGGAGACCAGCAGCCCATCTTTGATGCGCGACAGGCCTGGGGTGCGGGCGCCGTTGGGGGCGGCGACGTAGCTGGAGCCGTAGAAGTGGCCGAAGTCCTTGTGGGCCTCGGCGCCGTTGCCCGAGGTGAAGGCGTTGGGGAAGGTCTCGGTGCCGATGCGGTTGATGGTGGCCGTGAAGTAGCTATTGGCGATGGCGGCGCAGCGGGCCTCGATGGGCCAGAGCGGTTCGGACAGCGCGCCGACGGTGGCGGATGGGTTGAACACGATCTCGGCGCCGTTGATGCCAAACATCAGCCAGTTGAGCGGATGGTGGCGGCCGTAGCAGATGTTGATGGCCACATTTCCGAACTCGGTGGCGAACACGGGATGACCGTTGTCGCCCTCCATGTAGTAGGTGGACTCGTTGAAGTCGCCCACGCGCGGGATGTGGTTCTTGCGGTGTGAGCCGATGATGTTGCCGCGGTTGCCGATGACCACCGCGGTGTTGTGGATGGTTCCGCCGTGGGCCTCATCGCGCTCGAGGATGGGTGAGACGATGACCATATTGTGCTTCTTGGCGAGCGCCGCCAGCACTTGGGTAGACGGGCCGTCGATGGGCTCGGCGAACTCCAGCCAGGGGTGCTTCTCGCGCGTGCAGAAGGCGAAGGGCATGGTCCACGCTTCTTGCAGGCAGAGCACGTTCACGCCCATCTGGCCAGCGGCCTCTATGATCTCGGTGACCCGGGTGACCAGGGCCTGAAATTGGTCCTCGACGGGCGCTGAGGTGGACTCGGTGACCTGGTTCTGAATGACACCAACACGGACGATTCTGGACTTGCGACGCTGCTCTTGGGCGGCATGGAACTTGTATGCGGCGATGTCGAAGTGGTGGGCGTCTGCGTAGGCCTGGGTGTCGGACGGGACTGCGATCGGCTCGGGCAGGTCGCCGTACAGGATTCGCCAGGCTTCCTTCTGATCCGCCTCGGGCAGCTTGCGCAGCAGGCTCTCTAAGCTGTGGATCTCCGCCGCATCGGTTTTGCTGAGCAGCGCTTCGAGTGCGTCATATTTCTGCTTGGAGGGGGTCTTTGTGTTGGGGTCTGACACTGCGCACCTGGGAGCTTGGGGGTTCGGTCGTACAGTGTACGACGGGGCGCCGCTATTCACAGTTCCTCGGTCGGTATTCTCGGCGCTTGTAGGGAACGATCTCTAGGCGAGCTACCCGAGGGGGATGGTCCAGTCGTGGGGGCGCGTGTGGTTTGAGGACATCTCCACCGAGCAGGTCAGGGTGACCGACGGGACCGATTCGATCCGACAGGCTAGGGGCCCTCATGGTTACACTTCTGCTTACAGCTCAGCTCGCTCTCGCCACGACGCCCGTCGAGATTAGCGCGTGTATCAACGACTTTAATCAGCACGCAGTGTTGCCCATCCCCACCCTCAGCAGCGGTCAGACCGAAGAGCTGATGAAGGGCAACGTGGTGCGTACCATTTTTCAGGCCGAGAAACCCGAGGATCCTAGCGCGGTGGTGGCCTTTGTGCTGTCGCCCCGGTCCCGGAATTCGCTGTGGATTGCTGCCCAAGACCCGCACACCAAGGTCGATCCGGGGCTCACCGAGCGGGTGGTCAAGAACATCGGCCCAGATCACGCGATTTGGTACGGGCATTGGGACCTTCCCCGCCCGGTGCGTGACCGTCAGTGGGTGGTGGAGTCCACAAACTCTCACGCCTTGTCCAAGGCCATGGACGGCAAGGGTTGGGAGCACTCGTGGTTGTTGGTCGAGAACGGGTTGGAACAAGCGAAGCCGATGATTGCGGCAGGCGAGGTGGGCAACATCACCCTCGACGACTTCGCCAGCGCCATTTTTACGCCCGTGAACAAGGGCGCGTGGTTCATGTTCGAACTCGACGACGGGCAGACCCTGCTTGGTTATCAGGCTACGTCGGTGGTGGGCGGTGCCGTGCCTACTTGGTTGGTCGAGAAACTGGTAATGTCCCGCATGGAATCTATTCTTCGCGACCTCGAGACCCGCGCTCAGACGTGGTCACCGGCGCATTATTCCGAGGGCCACGAGGATGTGTATGGCGGCGACGGCAAGGTGATTCCTCGGTTCTAGCGGCTCACGGCGCATCGCTCGTGGTCGCTTCGGCGGCGGTAGATGCTTCGGCCGCAGCGGCCTCACGGAGTTTGTCCTTCTTGCTCTTGCGCTTGCCCTTTACGGGTGCTTTGCCCTTGACGTTCTTCGGCGCAGCTCCGGTGAGTTCAAAGCCCTCGACCCGCTCACGGGTGAGCTGAACTTCGGCGCGTTTCTCAATCAGCGCGAAGTGTGGGGCGCTCTCGTGGTCGATGAACGACACCGCCACGCCAGATTCGCCGGCGCGACCGGTCCGACCGATTCGATGCACATAGTCCTGCGGTGAGCGCGGCAGGTCGTAGTTGACCACCGCGTCGAGCTTGGGCACATCGATGCCACGGGCGGCGATGTCGGTGGCGGTGAGAATGGCCAGGTCGCCGCGCCTAAAGCGCCGGAGCACTTGCATACGGTCGGGTTGTTCTAGGCCACCGTGCAGGGCGTCCGCCGACAGCCCGGCGCTACGCAGCTTTGCCGCGAGGTTGTGGGCGCCCCGTCGCGTGGCCGAGAAGACGAGTGTTTGAGCCCACTCTTCGGTCTGAATCAGGTGCTGGAGCAGCGTCCGTCGTTTGTTGTTGTCGACCTCGAACACCCGCTGTTCGATGCCCCCGACCGACGAGGCCGTCGCTTCGATCTGCACCGTCACCGGCTGGTTGAGCACATGTTCGGCCAACACCAGTACTTTTGGCGGCAGCGTAGCCGAGAAGAGCAGGGTCTGTCGTTCGCTGGGGAGGGCCTGTAGGACCGCGGTGAGCTCGTCGCTGAAGCCCAGGTCGAGGAGCTTGTCGGCCTCATCGAGGACCAGCGTAGTGAGCGTGGAGAGGTTGATGTCGCCGTGGTCGACCAGGTCGAGGAGGCGTCCGGGGGTGGCCACCACGATGCTGACGCCCGTGTGGAGCGCGGAGATCTGCTGGTCGATGGACTCGCCGCCGATGACCGCGAGCACCCGGGGTGGTTTGGCCATGAATTTGGCGAGCGCCTTGTACGAAGCCGCCACCTGTAGGGCCAGCTCGCGGGTGGGTGCTACCGTGAGAGCCTGGATGTGCTCGGGGGTAGCGGTGGTGTCGAGTTTGCTGAGGATGGGCAGGGCAAAGGCGGCGGTCTTACCCGATCCCGTCTGTGCTTCGGCGGTGACATCCCGGCCCGCGGCGATGGGCGGAATGGTCTGCGTTTGTACGGGTGTTGGATGCTCGTAGCCCAGTGCTTTCACGGCACGGAGGAGAGGATCGGGGAGACCCAGGTGTTCGAAGGATGTCACGGGATTCCCTGTCTTGCCGAGGGAAGGGCACTCGACACAGACGCCTCTAACCTGGACGCCGGTGACGCCCGGCGATGGGCGTCACTTCGACAAGGACGGGCGTCGCCGACGCAAGAGGACCAGCGCGCCCAGCAGTACAGACCACGGGCCTACGGGATTCGCGGAGGCGCAGCCGCAACCGCTGCCTTCCCCGCCGGTGTCCGTTCCTGTGTTGTCGCCGGTTCCCGTGGCTCCGCCGGTCGCGGTTCCCGTCGCGGTTCCCGTCGCGGTTCCGGTTCCCGACGCGCCATCGCTGCCATCGCAGTCTTGGTCGACGCCGTCGCCGAGGGGGTCGGTTGCACCGGGGTTCACGTCCGCGTCGAGGTCGTTGCAGTCGTCGCCGCCGGCGAGGTCGTCGGCGCTGTCGTAGCCGTCGCCATCTTGGTCGTAGTCGTTGGCGCCGTCGCAGTCTTGGTCCACGCCGTCGTACCAGACGTCGGTCGCGCCGGGGAAGATGGCGCTGTTGCTGTCGTCGCAGTCGTCGCCGCTCGCGGGTAGGCCGTCGTGACCGTCTCCGTCTACGTCGGTGAGATCGACACCATCACAGTCGTTGTCGATGCCGTCGTAGGGGACCTCCGAGACCAGGGGCGAGATGGTGGCGTCGCCGTCTTCGCAGTCCAGGTCATTGAACACGCCGTCGAGGTCTGCGTCGACCAGGTTGGCTTCGGGGCCGCCATAGCCGCCGATGTCGGAGGCGGTGCCGTCCGGGTCGACTCGGCTGCCCAGGTCGCGGAGGGGAGAGGCGGGGTCGAGCCAGAGGTTGATGTCGGCGCAGGTGGTGGTGCTGCGGTCGACGTAGTTCTGGAATAGGGGGTCGAAGGTGGTCTCGTTGTTGTCGAAGTCGAGGGCTTTGAAGACGCCGGATGCGTGGGGACCCAACACCATGAACCAGTTGATGGCGTCTCCTTGACCGGTCGGTGCTGGAAGAGAGCTGTCATCAATCGCAAAAATTGCGGTGCCACCGATGTCGTGGAGGATAGTGTCCTCGACTGAGAGGTCGTAGCTGTACCCGGTGACGTCAATCGCGTTGCCCTGGGTACCCACAATTGTCGTATTGTCGATCGCGATGTTACTGCCGAGTGCCTCGAAGTAGAGCGGTGAGTTGCTGGATAGAGGCAGCGCTAGGTTGACGCCGTCGAGAAGCGTCGTTGTTTCACCGGTCGTCGCGATGCTGGAGCCCCGCGTGAAGGCGCTGTCGCCGCAAAACGTCGAACCTCGAATCGTGGCCACTCCGTCGGTTGCATCTATAGAGAGGCTACCTCCGCTGGCAGTGCTTGAGTTCCCGGAGAACGTGGAGTCCACAACCGTGAAGTCCGAGGCGTCGTTGCTTCGGCTGTAGACGGCGCCACCATCACCGTTGGTCGCATCATTGCCGATGAACGTTGTGTTTTCGATGTATGCACTGCCACCGATGCTGCCAATCGCACCTCCCATGGTTCCCTCGTTGTTCTGAAACAGCGAGCCGCGAACGTCGAGCGTGCCGTCGATCAGGTTGATCGCACCGCCGAAACCGCCCACATTGTTGTCGAACGTGGAGCCTTCGATGATGACGAAGCCGTAGTCCACGTCAAGCGCAGAGCCCGAATCGACGCCATTGCCCAGGTCGGAGAAGGTGCTGTCACGGATGACGATGGAGAAGGGGATGAGTAAGAGAGCGCCCAAGCGGACGCCTTCGGCGCGAATGGCAGTGGCTTGGTCCGACGAAAGTCCAGATTCGAATGTGGTGGACTCCACGACCATCTCGCTTGCACCCAGCACCATGTGGACGCCAGCGGAGCTGAAGGTAGAGTTGGTTAGCGTGACATTGACGGCGAGAAGCGCTTGGAGCCAGGTTCGGTCCACGCCGGCGATGGAACAGGAACCCAAGACGTTATCTAGGGCCAGTTCCATACCGCCCAGTTCTAACGACAGGATGGCTGGATTCGCCAGCGTCGCGTCGCATGACAACGAGACGTCTGAAACGGTGATGGAGGTGGCCGTGCTTCCGTCGAGAAGCAGCCGAGGAATCTCGTTCACGTTGCTGGCGGCCGCGCTGGCAATCGTCAGATTCTTGTCGAGGGTGACCACGGGGTGGCTGCCGCCCCTGAGGGCGATGATGTCGATGGTGTCGCCAGCGCTCGCCGCCGCCACCGCGTCGCCCAGCGTGGGGAAGCTGCCAGGCACCGGTGGAATGGAGTCGTCGACGGTCAACGTGGCGGCTTGAGCGTTGGTCGCTATCATCAAAGCGGCAAGAATAGTGGGCGTCTTCGGGGCTCCCTGAGGGGTTGCTTGCCGCGCAGGAACAGGAGCCCGCACAGCAGAAGGATGAATGTACCGGGTGTCGCTGGGCCTCGCGCGCTTTGGCTGCAGGTCGCGGGACGCAAGGGGTCGGTTGGGTCGGTGTGGCCGTCACAGTCGCGGTCGATGGCGGACAAGTCTTCGTCGACGAACGGGCTGACCGTGGGGTCGTTGTCGTCGCAGTCTTCGCCGCCAGCTTGGAAACCCGGCACGCCGTCTTGGTCGACGTCGACCAGATCGTCGCCGTTGCAGTCCTGGTCGATGCCGTCGTAGGGGATTTCTTCGGCATCCGGGTGAATGCTGGCGTCTTCGGGGGCGCAGTCGGCGATCAGCGGGCTGCTTGGATTGGGTGCGAGCACATCGACATCGCAGGACGGGCTGTCCGGCGTCCAGGCGCGGAAGTCGGGAGGCGCCAACACACCGGCGGTGCTGGCGAGCGAGGCTTCGAGGGCGGTTCCCCCGGCGATGGTCACGCCGTCGAACAGGTTGTAGGCGCCAAACACCGAAGCCGAGGCCGTGGTGCTGACCGCGGTGCCCTCGCCGGCGAACGCGCTCTGGGTGACGTTGCTGACGCCGGCGGTGAGGTTGACGAGGGTCTGTGAGCCGGTCCCAAGGACGGTCATATGGTCGAGGTTTGCCGTGCCATCTAGGTCGAAAACCGTGCCATCGCTGTTGTCGTTTTTCCAGGCCAGAACGGCGTTGGCGGTGATGT
>JAACDH010000628.1 GCA_009936995.1 Rhodobacterales bacterium | reverse complement strand
TCATCCACTGGACCCATGATCTGCTGCTGGGCCTCGGTGTGCGCGAGAACGTGCTCATTGACTGGCACGGCCACAACGACCGTGGGTTGGGCCTCACCAATGGCCTGTACGCCATCGAAGCTGGCTGTGACCGTGTGCACGGTTGTGTCCTCGGAATCGGCGAGCGCGTCGGCAACACACCCATCGACTTGATGCTGGTGAACATGAAGCTCCTCGGGGTCGACGACAGCGATATGAAGGTGCTCAGCGAACTCACCAAGGTGGTCAGCGATGCGTGCCACGTGCCCATTCCGGTGAACTACCCGGTGTTTGGCCTCGACGCCTTCCGCACAGGTACCGGTGTGCACGCGGCCGCGGTTATCAAGGCCGAAAACCGTGGTGAAGGCTGGCTTGCGGACCGTATTTACAGCGGTGTTCCCGCCAGCTGGTTTGGTCGCGAGCAAGAGATCGAGATTGGTCACCAGTCCGGCTTGTCCCACGTCAAGTACTGGCTAAAAAAGAGAAATATCGAGCAATCCGACGCATTAGTTCAGGCGCTCTTCGCCCTGGCCAAGTCCCACAAGCGCCTGCTCACCAACGACGAGATGATGACGGTCGTGCGAGCCAATAGCTAGGCCACGCCGGCCTGCCGGATCCAGAGAAAAAGGGAACGACTAAGATTTAGTCGTTCCCATCATTTTTGGATCACGCCATGACTAGCCAAGCTCGGCGAGTCGGGCACCCAGCAGCTCTTCGAGCTTCACCAGTGCCTTCGAGAATCCCTCGATGCCCTGGGTAAGCTTCTCGGTGGCCATCGGGTTCTCGGCGTGCATCCTAACGAACACCGCCTCGTTCATCTCGATAGCGTCGAGTCCGGAAGCATCCACCGGGTTGAGCTTACGCGGCAGCTCGGCGTCGGTATCTTTGAGAACCTGTAGGAACTTCGGCGCGATGGTGAGCAAGTCACAACCTGCGAGCTCGGTGATCTCGCCCAAGTTGCGGAAACTGGCGCCCATCACTTCCGTTTTGTGACCGTGGCGCTTGAAGTAGTTGTAGATGGTGGTGACTGAGACGACGCCGGGATCTTCGTCAGCGGGGTAGGAATCTCGACCGGAGTCTGCCTTGTACCAGTCGAGGATACGACCGACGAAGGGAGAGATCAGCGTGGCTTTGGCATCGGCACAGGCGATGGCTTGGTGCAGGCCGAACAACAGCGTGAGGTTGCAGTGGATGCCCTCTTGCTCAAGCACCTTCGCGGCCTCGATGCCTTCCCAAGTGGAGGCGATCTTGATCAGGATTCGATCGCGAGACATACCGACGGCCTCGTACATTCCGATGAGCTGGCGGGCCTTGTCGATGGTGCCCTGCTTGTTGTAGGACAACCGCGCGTCGACCTCGGTAGACACGCGGCCGGGCACGATCTTCAGGATGCGGATGCCGAACTCTACCGCCAAACGGTCGATCGCGCGTCCGACCACCACGCTGGGGTCTGCGCCCTCACCTACGTCGTTACGGGCCCAGACAAGCGCCTCGTCGACGATACTGGCATACTTCGGCATCTGTGCTGCGGCTGTAATCAGCGACGGATTGGTCGTAGCGTCTTGGGGCTTGAACGCCTCGATGGACTCTAGGTCACCCGTGTCAGCTACCACAACGGTCATGGACTTAAGTTGGTCGAAGAGAGACGCCATTTCAGACTCCAGATCACGGGTAAAACGAAAGCGCCATCGCAGCGCCTCGACAGCGCAATAATCCAACGGCGACCGAAGTTCGACCGATCACCCGGATTCTAACTTCGGGTTGCCATCTTCGACGTAGAAGAACGGCGCTTAGTAGTCTTCATCCGGAGCACGACTGGCCTTCAAACGCTTCGATTCGGCTTCAATCTCCGCCATCTCGTCTTTGCGGGAATGGCGCGCACGCTTGGCCCGAGCGTTGAGATTTGTGGCCACATGCAGCACAAAAAGTAGGCCCACCATCCAGCTGATCGCTGGAATATGGCCAAACCCCGGAAGCCCGTTGATCAGCACCGCAGAGCCCACCGTGGTGTTGATGATCTGAACGCTGAAAAACACCAGATCGCGCTCGAACAGAGATTGGACCCGCATCACGAATTGATTGATCGCCATTAGGGCAACCAATCCGAGAAGAACAGAGGTACTCAAGTCCATTTAAGCTCCGGGCCTATGGCTACATTGTCGATGAGGCGGGTTGTTCGGTAGAACGCGGCCACCAGGGCCCGAGCAGGCCGATCGCCGACCTCATGGATGGGCTGCAATGTCTCGGCATCGACGAGCTCCAGATAGTCCAAGCGATCACAGGTGATGCCTCCACGACCCGTCGCAAGTAGCGTCTTGGCATCCGTAACGCCCGCCTCACACGCCGCCTGGATCGCATAGACAGAGCGACTTAAGCTCTGCGCGCGGATTCGCTCGTGGTCACTGAGGTACTTGTTGCGACTCGACATCGCTAGGCCACCCTCTTCGCGAACCAGAGCGCCGGGAACAACGGAGACAGGAATGGCGAGATCGGTGACCAACCGTCGCAGCATCATCAGCTGCTGGAAGTCCTTCTCCCCGAAACAAGCGTGGGTGGCACGGCTGAGGTTGAACAGCCGGGTGCAGACCGTGGCTACGCCCTCCATGTGCCCCGGACGTGACGTTGCACATAAGTTTTGCATCAACTGGTGCACACTGATTGAGGTGGTAAACCCCGGCGGGTAAAGCGAGTCGGGCATGAACAGGCAGTCCACCCCTTCCTCGGTGCAGATGGCCGTGTCGCCCTCGGGGTCGCGCGGATACGCGTCTAGGTCTTCGTTGGGGCCGAACTGCAGCGGGTTCACGTAGATCGACACCACCAGCTTATCGACGCGCGGACGAAGGTTCGCCATCAGGCTGGCATGACCCCGATGAAGAAAGCCCATTGTGGGCACAATGCCGATGGTGAGGCCTAGCGCACGCTGAGCACTCGACCATTCTACCATATCTTCCGAGGTTTTCGCCAGATACATCAGTACAGCCGGGCCATCTTCTTGTTCGACTTGCGCGACTTAAAGCTGTGCTCGGGACCGGGGAACGTGCCTTCACGGACCTCTCTGGCATACGTCTCGAAGGCCTCGACCGCGGTGGTCTGCAAGGTCGCGTAGCGCTTGACGAACTTGGGCGCGAACGAGAGGTCCATGCCAAGGATGTCGTTGCAGACCAAGACTTGGCCATCGCAATGGGGACCCGCGCCAATGCCGACGGTGGGGATACGGATCGTCTCGGTGATCTCTTCGGCGAGGTCGGTGGGGATGCCTTCGAGTACCAGACAGAATGCGCCGGCTTCTTCGACGGCGAGCGCATCTTCGAGGACCTGTTCGCGACCGGCGTCACCACGACCTTGGACGCGAAAGCCGCCCATCGCGTTGACCGATTGGGGGGTAAGTCCAACGTGTCCGACCACAGGAATACCCGCTTGGACGCAGGCGCGGATGGCAGAAGCGGAGCGCTTGCCACCCTCGAGCTTCACCGACTGAGCACGGCCTTCTTGGATGAGTCGACCCGCGGTTCGCAGCGCCTGCTCTTCGTTGATTTGGTACGACATAAATGGCATATCGGCCACTAAATGTGCTTGTTTGAGGCCCCGACTTACACAGCGCGTGTGGTAGACCATCTCGTCGAGGGAGACGGGCAGGGTGTCTTCGTGGCCTTGGATGACCATGCCGAGGGAGTCGCCTACCAGAACCATATCGACACCCGCCTGGTCCACAAGTCGGGCCATGGTGTAGTCGTATGCGGTGACCATGACGATACGGTCACGGGGCGCTTCTACGTCGCGAACGTTGTCGGCCTTCTTCTTGCGAAGGTCCAACACGGTAATTTTAGACACTGGGGGATCTCCTCATCACCAGGGGCCAAACAAGTCTGGCTGTGCCTCCCGGTCCGAAGATCCAGGGGCGTTCCCGGCGATCTTGCCCTTTAGGGCATTGTGAATGAGCGCTAGTACCTTCTGGCGAGCCAACGGGTCCTGCACATAATCCATATCCCGATTGTCGATACGAAGGACAGGGCAGGCGGTCCACTTAGACAACAAAACCTCGTATCGGATGAGCAAATCCTCGATGTAGGCCTGAGCAATCACCTCTTCACCCGGCGCCGCTCGCTTCTTGATTCGCCCCATCACCACGTCAATAGGCGCGTGAAGATACACGAGCAGATCGGGAGCGGACGTCTGTTGGCCCAGCGCAGATGCAAAGTGATCGTAGAGTCCAAGCTCGGTCTCTTCGAGAGTCTTCTCGGCGAACAACCTATCTTTGGCGAACAGGTAGTCACTGACAACAGGCCGTTGAAACAGATCCATCTGGCGGATGTCTTGCTGCTGTCGCCAGCGCATGATCAGGTAGTACATTTGCACGGGAAACGCGAAGCGAGCGGGGTCCCGGTAAAACGACTCCAGGAACGGATTGCTTACGTCGGGCTCCATGACCAGCTGCGCGTTCCAAGTTTCGGCGAGCAAGCGACACAGCGAACTCTTACCGACACCAATCAGCCCTTCTACGACCACATACTGGTGCACGAACCACTCTCCAGAGGACTATTAGATTGCGCCCAAAGTGCGCCGACGTCAACCGCCCTCGCACGAACCATCGCCCGTCGCCCCAGGGCCGCGGTCTAGGGCCCGCTGGATCAACGCATGGAAGTAAAAGGTTCCGACTTCATGGTCCGGGGCATATCGCCCTGGCGTGTAGAGCGGACTCAACACGCCGCGCTGAGCGGAACGCACCACCGCCTGGTCTTCGAACTCGACGGTATCGAGCCCAGCACCGGCACCTTCTCCCAGCTTGGATGAATCCGCGATCCAGGTGCGGTAGCGTATGCGGGTTGTTCGGGGGCCCAGATCATCTACGAGATTCAGGCTGACGCCCCATGGATAGACGTTGATCATCAGGTTTGGGAACAGCCACCAGTAGTAGGCGGCAATGGACTGGCCGTGCTCGGCGCAATCAGCCGGAAGATCGAAGGCGTCTTCGGGGCGGTCGGCGATGCCGATCTGAAGAACCGCCTGCCCCAGCGTCTCGACCCGATAGTCCGACAGATCTAGGGCGCCGGCCAAGCCCGGGTGCACGAAGGGAACGTGAAAGCCCTCGAGGTAGTTGTCGACGTACAGGGGCCAGGCGGCTTCGAACTGATAGTCGTGGTCGCGGCTGGGGTCGTGCTGGAGTGCATCCCAGTCGTACCAGGCCATTCGATCGCGTATGGGAGCGATCCACGACTCAAACGAGCCGGGGGGTTGAACGGCCCCAAAACGCCACGGTCCGAACCGCCCCAGCGAGGCCGCCCGGAGGTGGTCGGATTTGGACGGGAAGTCGATGGCCCGCTCGAATCCCGGCGCCGACTTGAATCGGCCATCGAGGCCAAATCGGCGACCATGGTACCGACAGCGAAGGGAGCGGACCTGGCCCGACTGCTCGCAGACCAGTGCACCGCGGTGGGTGCAAGCGTTGCTCAACAACCGCTCACCGGCGGCATCTTGGATATACACCAGAGGTGCGTCCGCGATGTCGACGGGAACGGCGTTGTGCCGAGCATCAGCCCCGTTCACGGCATGCAGCAGGGTCCAGGCGGGCTGAACCACGTGCTTCCGCAGACGGGCCGACCAAGTCGGGTCGCCGTACATCGCCCCGGGAGGCAGCGAAGCACGACGAATATCAGTCGAATCAGGAGGCATAAGCCTCCCTATTTCGCCTCCGCGACCGGTGCCGGCCGAAGATCCGAAAGGAAGTGGATTTGATCCACCAAGACCGTCGCTTTGTTACGCTTAATGCCCTCGTCGTCGGTCCATGACTCGTAGTTCATCGAGCCCTCTACGCCGACCAGGGAACCGCTACGCAGGAACTGCTCAGCGCGCTCGGCCCTCTCGCCAAACACCATGCAACGGTGCCAGTCCGTGGTCTCCACCCATTAGTCATCTTCCCGCCGAGACCGATTGGTCGCAACGCTCACTCGCATCCATGGTTTTCCCTGCTTCGAGATACGAAGTTCAGGGTCTTGGCCACCACGGCCGGTGATCAGTACTTTGTTCATTCCACGCATGATTTCCTCCTACGGTTTCATTACGTGGCCAACCCTAGAGCAAGGCCTGTGCCAACAAATTATCCAGCTTTGCCCGTTCGGAGAGGTGTCAATCCTGACGGCTGTCAGTGACGTCCGTCGTCTTTTGCCACCGAATCGCCCAACAAATTACCGTCAGCAATCCCAACCAAGGAGCAAACGAGACGGTGGCCTCACTGTGAATGAGGCCGAGTTCGAATCGCCCCTCGCTGAAGGGGTACAGCAGCAAATACCCGAGGCCGTGATGGTCCTGGAGGATGTCCACCGCGAAGTGGATGGCCCCTCCCATCAACAGGGACAACCAGACCCCTCGCCGATCTCGCGCCGCGAACCCCATCGCGATGGCGGTACACATCAACGCGTAAGGAATTGGCATGTGCAAGATGGACCATCCCATTATCAGCACATCCGGTACGGAAATCCCCGCGATATCAAGTTGCTCAAGCACCTCTCCGGGCATTCGCGCCGCCAGATCGGGAAGCACGACGCCAAAGGTCACAGCGGGCACGTATCGGCCACCGATCAACGAAGCAGGAAGCAGCACGCTGGCCATGTGCGTGATCAGGTCAGCCACGGAGCACCCATCCGTCCGGGTCCCGCCGAACCGTGAGCAGCACCATGCAGCCGGTAAGAAACAAGCCCGCGACACCCAAAAGTCGCTTGGCTGCCCGTCCCTCTGCGCGATGCTCGATCCACTGGCTTCGAATGGTCTTTGAGGGCGCGTCATAGATGCCGCCGACCGAGACCTCCTCGCCCACCAATAAACCGTCGGTTGGCCCCTCAATGCTCAGGGTGAGCGAGGCGTTGTCCATCGTGAAGTGGTTGGGTCCCTCAATGGAGACCACCCGCTTCAGTGAAATCACCACCTCGGCTCCGTGGCGTTCGGGGACTCCCACAGAATAACCGCGATAACCTAGGTTTCCATTAATATTCCCGTCTACAAAGAGCGCCGTGATCGGAATCAAGAACGCCATGCAGACCAGGGCTAGGAAGGCTCGTTGTTGTCGGGTCACGGCGTTGGGCCACCGCCGGTAACCATCTGAATGCCGTAGGTGCCCAGCAATGCGTTCACGTTGGTGGAGCACACGTCCAGGCCACTCCACAAGGGCAAGCGGATGCTCTTTTTCCCTTGGAGGGCTTCGGCGACTTTCAGCTTCACCCAGTTGCGACCGCCACATCCCGCGAGCG
Source organism: Rhodobacterales bacterium (assembly GCA_009936995.1). Lineage (GTDB taxonomy): Bacteria > Myxococcota_A > UBA796 > UBA796 > JAACDH01. Next base: position 2,598 of record JAACDH010000628.1, on the reverse strand, counting down.
CCCGAGCACGCTCGACGAGTCCTTCGGCGTCGGCGCGCTTCTCGTTTTGTGCGATCTTGGAATCCATGGACCGCTCCGCTCGGCGCTTACGACGCTCGGACCGACGGGATTCCTCTGCATTAGAGAACGCTGATTTTGGTAGGTAGGTGCTGTGTTGTTCTTGGGTACGGGACAGATCGGTGACGACGGTCAGAAGCTGGGATCGGGATCGTCGCTGGACCAGCCAAGCCGCGATGCTTGGCCACGTGGCGAAGGACAGAACGAGCAAGACCAACGGCCACACGATGGGAAGATAGATCATTTTTAAGAAAACGAACCAGAGGACAAATAGCGAGATGGCGAACCTACACCTTCGTACGACTGGTTCGCAGGCAGCGCCGAAGCCGTAGCCGCCGCTCTCTTTTTCGCCCATCAGCAGGGCCAACACGGGATACCGAGGTACGAATGTCTCGACGTGCTCCCTGCGCAGGAAAGCAGCATGGGCCGCGGGCTCCTCGGCCACCGATACCTCGACGAACTCCTCCACCTGCTCCCGTGTGGTGCGTTCAAGCTCCGCCATCATCTTATCGGGTTGCCCCGTACGGGTGGGACAGCTGCCCTCGAGTCGTTCGAACAGTCGGGCCACGAAAGGATCGAGTGGGTAGTCGGTTGGTGCCATCTCGCATTGAGTATCACAATAACAGATTCCGCGGATCTCCCTTGACGCCCCCCAGCCAAACACATTAGAAGAGGGCCACTTCCTGGGCGATTAACTCAGTGGGAGAGTGCTGCCTTCACACGGCAGAAGTCACAAGTTCAAATCTTGTATCGCCCATACCTTTCTGTCGCTACGCGCGCATTTGACTCGGCCCCACAAGCGGGCTTACCGCTTCAGAGTCAGCGCACACATGACCGGAACATGGTCAAAATAGCGCACTCCGGACACCGGCTCCAAACGCCCGATACCCGCAGACTCGCACGTCCCTTCGAAGGCGTCGCTGATCACGTGGTCGATGTTCAGAAATCCCTGGTAGGTGGGTTCTGCCTCGTCAGTGATGTCCGTCACGTAAGCAAACGGCGCCTGGGAGCCTCGTTCGACGATGTACACGGCGCTGTCGTCGAAGCTGGCGCTGCGCCGGGGGTCGGTATTTAGATCGCCGAGAATGACGTTCATAGTACCATTTGCCGCCGGTTCTCCGTCGAGGTCCTCGAACACCTGTGCAAACTGTCGTTGGCGACACACTTGGTCGTCCGGCTCGATCCCCGAGGATCCGTGCAGATTCACCACCGTCAACGCCTCTCCGTTGAACGCATCCACCACTGCGCGTCCTACCCGTGCACCATTCCCGCAGCCCTCGACTGTGGCACCGTCCAGGTGGTCTAGGCACAAATCGTTGTCACACCCTCGGATTTCGCCAAAGTCCAAACGAACCGCTATGCACTTGTCAGGTTTCTCGGGATGACATGCCACCTGATACCCCACGCCAAGAATCAACTGGGCGACGGTTGGGTCGCCGTTCTGCCAACCGTCGCACACAAACCCAGATCGGGCCTCGACGGGAACGTCGGGACACGCTCCCGACCAAAAAATCTCTTGAAAGGCCACGATCGCCGGCTGTTGTTCCTCAAAGAAACGCATGGTGTCGTCCACCACGTCCTGCCAAGCCAGTCCATCGCCATACCAAAGGTCCGATACAGCGGCCTGCTCAGAGGTGTAGCCATCTTCGGGATCGGAATCGTGGGCCAAGCCCTGAGTTGTTCCAGTATTGAAACTCATCGCACGAAAACTCAGCCCTGCGTCTCCGCTATTTTCGAGCGACGGGGTGCATCCATTTAGGAGGACCAGAGCGAGTAGCAAAGTCGGTATCCGAGCGAGTAATTCTGGGTTGTAACCGTGTGCCACGCTCGATACGAAACACGAGCGTGCACATCCAGACTCTACCTCTATCCTCTCGGATACACCCGTGGTCTCTTGCTTCGAGGCTGGGTTGAACGTCGACACCTCGTCCCGAAGCAGCGGTCCCGCTTCGCTACCCAAGTTGAGACACCCATCTCGAAGCCCACCGGCCATTCCTCGAACGACGCCGGCTCCAAGCAACCCCACCTCCTGCTCGAAAAAATCTCACAGGAAGGTGTGTTCAACACAGGTCAATAAGATCTGTAAAGCAGGTGTTCGGAGTTAAGAAGAGTCGTACTCAATTACCCGATAAGATTTCGCGAAGGCCTGACACTCGGGACTGAACGGCTGCCCTGCCGCAACCGTCACCAAATCATCCTCTCCGAACACCCCTCGCATCATGGCAACAGCTAGATGCGATCGGATACGCTACACAGCCCTGCCCAAGCACCCCGGAGTTCCGATGAAGCTGTACGTTGAGAGCGTTTTTAACGCCACCCCCGAAGAAGTCTGGGCCGTCTTCACCTCCGAGGCGTTCGGGAAAGCCCTCGCCGCCGAATCTGGCATGCAGTCCAACCTCCTCGAAGAACACGAAGTGAACGGAATTCGGCACAAGAAGACCCAGGTCAAACGCAGCAAGGACCTTCCTCGCGTCGCCGCCAAGGTCCTCGGCACCCAAAAACTCACGTACATCCAATCCGACCGTTACAATCCCGCAACAC
>JAACDH010000627.1 GCA_009936995.1 Rhodobacterales bacterium | reverse complement strand
GCGAGGGAAAGCTGCAATACAGCACCATCGCCTCGGGCAGGACACCCCCACCGCCCACCTGCCAGACATCCGCCTCTGACGACCAGGTGCGCCAGAACCACTTATTGGCCGACCCGGCCCCGGCCTTTCGGATGTCGCCCTTAAAGCCCATATACAAACACACATGGGCAGAGGCGGGTTTGAGGCGCTGGATCTCGGCGCCCCAGTCTCCGGTGGCCGATGGGGGCAGCAGCCGCTTGGTGGTGGCCATGATGCCGGCGGCACTCACCACCTGCTTCGCGCGGATCTCCTCGCCCGAGGCCATACGAACGCCCACGGCCCGACCCTCTTCGATGAGGATCTGCTCGACCGAGGCATAGACCCGTGCCCATCCCCCGGCATCGGCGACCGTCCGCAGCAAGTTCTCGGCGATGCGCGCCGAGCCTCCCACCGGGTAGTACGCGCCATAGAAAAAGTGCCGGGACACCAGCGCTTGCATCGCGAACGATGATCGGCTGGGTACCGAGCCATAGTAGCCCCATTGCGCGGCCAGAATTGTGCGTAGCTTGGGGTTGTCCGTGAGGTCCGCCAGCACATCGGCTGTGTACGTCTCCAGCCAGCGTCGCGCGGACCCCGCCAGCAGCCTATCTGCCAGCCCGCTCAGGGCCAGTGGCGCCAGGCGGGACAGGAAGAAGCCCGTCATGGAACGACCGACCCGACGGCACAGGTCTAAGTAAGCGTCGATGGCGGCCTCTTCTTCGGGGAATTTTTCGAGCAGGTTGGCCCGAAACTGGGTCTCGTTGCCGGCAAAGTCGATGCGAAAGCCGTCCGGAAAATAGAACTCGTCGTACACATCGCCGAGCGAGGTCCACTGGAGCTTTCCGTCGGTGAGCTTGTTCAGGATGCGACCCGGCAGGCTCTTGCCCATCATCTCACCCACCGCGTGCACGCCCACATCCCAAGACCACTGCTTGCGTCGAAAGGAATGGGTGAAGCCGCCCGGCACATAGTGTTGTTCGAGCACCAGCACCCGATGGCCCATCTTGGCCAACATGGCGGCTGTGGTCATGCCGCCCATGCCGGAGCCGATGACGATGGTGTCCCAGGGCCCCGAGTGGGATTCGTCACCACCGGCCTTGTTCCAGTACTTTGCACGTTTCTTACTCATGAAGTTCCCCAGGCTGGCCGTCAGGTGGCACCACATGCCTCATGGCTGGCATCTACGTTCGGAAGATCGCGTCAGACTGATCTGATCGCGCTGCGTATCCAGCTCATATCGCTCGAAGCGTCACATTTCCTCTATCAAAGCGTGTATGTCACTGAGTGGGTCGGCCGCCAGACAGAGCGCCGATGGCGTCGGGTGCGGGCTCGCGGCGACCGTCGACTGCGTGAACCCGACCATTCAGAACGTCTGACGCAACCAGCAACCCCCTCACGTTCGACCGGCCCGTCACCGGTCCGCTCCTGGTGTTCGCATCCGTGGGAACGCAAGGTGAAAAAGTTCAAAAACCTTGAGCCGTGCCGACTCTCCGAACACACTTGGCAGATGAGACGGTCGCCGGGTAGCACATAAACACCCTCGAACACACGACTCCGCTTTGGAGTCGCTGGGTTCACACCACGCCCGGGAGTACCACCCGGCGACTGCTTCCACTTCTCCGTGGCCTGCCCACGCTTCCCTCTGAGGAACAGCGCATAGGCATTACTGTTTAAGGAAGCCTACAGAAGCTCGTTGGCCCGATTGTCGGCGTCTACAGCGCCAACCGTTCCTACGTGAGCACTGTCGATGCGCAGATCGCGGTCGAGGACAATCAGAAACGGGATGTCGCCGGCGTACAGCCCCGACGAGGCCACACCGTTGAGGGCCTCGTAGTTGTCGTCGAGTAAGACGGGAAAGTCCAGCTGGTGCCGGTTGGCCCAGCTGGCGGCAAATTCTGGATCGACGCCGCCCACGCCATCGTCGTCGTCGACCACCACGTGAATGTAGAGAAGGCCGTCGAGACGCCGTGCCTCCCACGAAGCCTGGGCGGCAGGGGCCACGTCGGAGCACGGACCGCACCAGCCAGCCACAAAATCAATCACAACCACGTAACCGTAGAATTGGTACAAGCTGACAGCGTTGCCGAACTGATCTCGACCGGTAAAATCGGGAATCACCTGCCCCATGCCGTAGCCAGAACCCTGAACACCATCGGCAAGGGCCTCGTCCGTGAAGTCGGGCCAGCGGTCGCCACCAAAGTCCCAGCTGAAGGGATCTTGAGCGTCACTGCCCGCGTCCGCTTCGTCGATGTCGAGAAAACCATCCCCATCAGAATCGGGGTCGAGCTCGATGGGAGGGGCCGGGACCAACGGGTGCAGGTCGACCGGTTGACACGCCGCAATAAACAGGACGACGATACTGGGGAGCGTGGTTCGCATGATTCGTCTCATCATACTTCTAAGTCAATCTCGATGCCAATTACCGCGCGGCCCTGAAGGGCACCCCAGCGAATCACCTGGTTGGCCAGATGTATACGCGCCGGCGCAAAGGCCTCAAGCTGGAAATCGGCCCGCAGGCGAATCGGTCCAGCGATCGCTCGACTGCCGCCCACCGAGCCCCACGGCGCCCACCGCCAGGCCCCCACCACTTGCTCAGAGGCGTCGGAGGTGGTGGTCCCTGCAGACCGAATACGCAGGGCTGCGAATCCAAACGAGACGTCGGCCCTATTGGCGCCATCGACGAGCTGATAGCGGCCTCCACCCTGAATGACCGCGCTGGTGAGACGGGCCGTTCCCGCGTCGCCAGTGACACGCACGCCCGACAACGGGAGCGCGGCGCCCGCGAGAAGCGAAACCGCTCCTTTCAGAGGCAATGTGGCTCGCACATCGCCCACGGCCGATGGAAAACCGGCGGTGGTCGCCGTGAGCGTTCCCAGGCCGATTTGCGCCGACGGTAGCGGACCCTCGTCGATTTGTGCGAGCTCGCGGAGACTCATTCGCTGGGCGGCGCGGGCCCCGACTTGATCCCCATAGACCTCCATCAACCCCGCCCGAAGTACTTCTCCGGCACGCACCCCCAGCATTGAAGCCGAGAAAGGGTCGGCATTGCTAATCCCCAAATCCCGTAGCGCTGGGGGAGAGCCGTCGGGGTCGGGCACCACCAACTGAACGGTGGTATCGGCCGAGGACACCACAAAGGCCGCCACCGCGTTCTGTGCAGACGAGACCTCGACCAAGGAAGCAGCCGTGGCAACCTCGGATCCCGCTTCTACGAACACCGGCTGAAGCCCTAATCCCTCGAGCTCGGCGCTTAAACGCGCGACCATCGGTACGCTGACGTCGACGCTGACGATGACTACCCGCCCCTCATCGCCGCCCTCGGCCTGGGCCGCAGAGAGAGCGACCGCCAACAGCGGGCCGAACATCAAAGGCGTCGTCGCTTCACCAGGACGCGGGCAAACGCAGCATGGGGCCCATCGGGGAACTGAGCGAGGTAGTCATCGGCAACTTGGCGCGCCGCCGCGCGCTCTCCGAGCTTGTCCTCGGCCTCCATTAGACGACCCAGCGCATCGCGCTTGAGCACCCCTTCGGGTTGTTCGGCCACGTAGACCCGAAGCCAGCGGGCCGCCTGGTCCATTTGCTTGCGTTGGTCAAAGGCCAACCGCCCCAACGAGAACGCGCTGTTCGCCGCAGCGACACCACCAGGGAAGCGATCTCGAACCGCCAAGTAAGCCGCCTCGGACAAGCGGTACTGTTTGGACAGACGCGCCGCGTCTCCGAGCGCGATCAGATCTGCAGCGGTGCCTTCGGTGAGGGCTTTGTCAACGCCTTGTTGCTCGACCAGGGCCACGGCGTCGGCGTATGCGCCCTGTTGGACCAGCGTTTGCCAGGAGACCCCAACAGGCTCGGCCATCATTTCTTGCGCCTCGACCTGAGTGATTCGGACACGCAAAGGAACGGGCGCAACCGTCGTCGTTGGCGCCACTTCTGGCGCGACCGGCGCGACCACCGCAACCACGGCCGCTTCAGGTTGGGGAATTCCGCCGACCGTCAGCGCTGAGCGGCCCTCCGTGAGCCAGACCTGAAGCGCCTCGGTGCCCTCGACGGTACGGCCTTCGCCCAGATGAGGCCCAGACACAAGCACGCTGCCGTCTGCCATCTCGAGGGTAAACACCTCGGTATCTGGCTGCCAACCCGCGTCGAAGACAGTGCCGGTGACGTAAACCTCGAACGGTCCGGCGTGAATTCGCCAGTCGGTTTCGGTGGCGTGCTGCACCTCGAAGTGGGACCGACCCTGCTCGAGAGAAAGAACAACGCCCTGGCTGGCTAACCCTTGAAGGCGAACCTGCGCGCCCGACTCCAGAACCATCTCGCTGCCGTCGGTGAACGAGACCAGCACTGGCGTGTCGACCGCCGAAATCCAATCGCCGACCTTATAGGCTTGACCGTTCGCCGAGACACCCATCGCCCCGACGGGCTGCGCAAGCCAGAGCACAGCCACCGCGGCCACCGCCAACAGGGGAACGGCCATCACCCCGACCGACTTCCAGGGGCGTGCGGGCACAGGTGTGGGGGTGTTCAGCAGGGACTCACGCACCAGCGTCAAGCTGTCGTCGCCATGAAGTATGGCATCTTGAGCGTCGGCCAAACCGGCCGCGAAGTCATCGTGTTCGCTCAATAGGAGCTCCATCGTGGATGACGCTCGATCCAGGTTTGAAGCGCGTCCTCGTCTTGGGCCAATCGCACGAAGCGATGCTCGGCCTTGTTCAGACGGCGCTTGATGGTGGCCAGGGACACACCGCAGGCCTTGGCCACCTCGGTGAGCTCCATTTGGTCGATATTCCGCAGCGCAAACGCGATGCGTTCGTCGACCGGAAGCTTGTTTAGCACAGCGTACATCCGTCGCAGGGCCTCGAGAATGACCGGATCGGCGTTGACTGAGCCGGGATCGGGCAGCTGCTCGGGCGGCCGGAACCCCAACCAGCGAAACCGCTGCCGGCTGCGAATCGTACCGCGGGCCGTGAACACCGCCACCGACGACAGCCAACCCTTGAGCTTGTTGCCATCGCGAACCGTGTGAACCTTGCCGAGCGCCCTAAGAAACACCTCTTGGACCAGATCTGTAAGCTCCGGATCGGATCCCATGACTCGAGCCAAAACCCGTCGTACGTGGCGACCATAGCGGTCGAACAGTTCGGCCGTCGCACCCGGATCACGCGCTTTCAACGCAGTCAGTAGCGCGATGTCACTCTGAAACCGGTCCGGGTAGATGACCGACCCAGTTGCGTTGGTTTGGCGAGACAGCGAGATGAAGACCCCCACAGGTTCATTCACTAGTGTTCGGAGTTTCTTAAGACGGCTCACGAATACTGGGGGATGGCCCCGATCGCTCGGTACGACGACTAAATCGCAGGACTACTAAAGGGGGGGGGGGTAGATCCTACACGACGCGCACCGAAGCGACCGAAGTGCCGTTAGAATACACGATGTGGGCCCCTCTACCAACAACAAACTGAAATCGCCGGGGACTACCCCCAATCCCGAATGGACCAAAACTACTCCATAGCATTGATTTAAAGTCGTCTATCTAAATTCACAGCGCCCGGGCGAGATCGAAGCATGCGGTGCCGGTAAACGCGCTAATCTTCGTCGCCGCGCACGTGCTTGATGTTGGGCAGCGCACCCGCGCTGCGGCGCTCGTCGTCGCCCAACATGCGGTCGAGGGCCATTGCCAAGCCTGACATGCGGGAATCGACCAACGCGTAGCTCCGGCCGTCCTCGGTGTGCAGGAGCACCGAAGCACCCAGACCAAAGGAACGGGTATAGGTGACGATCTCGCCCCAGGTGAGGAACGCGGCCCCCTCTTGGAACCGACCGAGAATACCGCCGGTACACAGCGCCAGCACTTCGACGCGGTCTACGCCCACCCGGGCGACGACTTCGTGGCCTGGCGGCAGAACGGCCTTCAGGTCGTCGCTGACCAAGTCTCCGCTCGCCAACTGGACGGAGTCCCAATGAATTTCGACCAGGCACTTCAGGATGCGCTCGGCGGTGAAACGGTTGCCATCATCGGGCGCCATCTCGGCCAGTACGCGATCGACTGCCCCACCAGGCATGTCCATAGCATTGGCCAGGCTTTCGAGGAGCATCCGCTCTTCTTCGGCAAGCTCACCGTCTTTCCAGGCCATGCGCGCCGCGAACCGCAGGCTCTTCCATTGGCTGTCGGGATCGCGAATGGACTCGGCCAGAGCGTCGACATCGAGCTGGCCACCGCCATGCTCGCGAGCCCAGCTCTCTAGCTGCGGCTGACTCATGTTGGGCATGACTTGAGACAAAAAGTCTAGTTCACCCGGGTGAATCACGCCATCCGAGACCACCATATGAGCCAGCAAGCGCATGAGTGCGTCGTCGGCGGGGTTGCCCGACACCAGGCGAGATCCGCCGGCAGCTGTCAGCTCAATGTTGTTGTTTACGTCTGCCATGGATGCTCCCGGACCATCAGTCGAGTATGGCACGATCAATGTTAACGCGCCCATCACTACCGCCCATACCTGCAACAGCCGACGAGGTCCGCGAGCGACTGTCCACTCGCATCCTCACCCTTCGCAGCGTCTGGTTTCCATCTCCTCGGGATCTCAGAGACTGGAAATCCGCCCATAGCCTGCTGTATTTACGCTGGTTGGGTGTAGATCGGTTCGAAGTCGGCCCGCGTCTGGGTAGCATGTGGGCCGCATGCTTCAGCCCAGTGGTGGAAGGCACGATCACCTCTATCGACGGGGAAGTGCAAGTGGATCTTCAGCGCAGGTTCCCGAAAATGACCTCGACCCTGCTCGCGCTGTGGACGCTCACCCTCACCCTTTGGCTCAGCGTGTTGGTCTGGAACATCTCTACGCAAGGCGAGCCCATGGTTTGGCTGCTGTGGTGGGCCATCCTCGCCGGTGCGACGGCTTCCGCTCCGGTGGTGGGCGGTCGAATGGGCGGCGCAGTGTTAGACAGGGCGCTACCGGAGCTCGATAGCGCGGCGCGACAGCCGCGGGTGGAGGAGGATTGGTAGACGCCGCAAAGGCCTGGGACTTCGGAGAGAACACTCGCGTAGCCCCCCTCGGAAACGGCCTCATCAACCAAACCTATGGCGTCTGGAAAGGCGACCAACTCTCCGCCATCCTCCAGCGGCTGAACACCGACATCTTCTCGCCGCTGGTGCACGAAGATATTGCAGCAGTTAGTCGTCATCTGGCCGAACAAGGCATGCCAACCACGCGCTTGGTCCCCACCCGATTGGGCCAGCTCTGGCACACCGACGACAGCGGCACCTGGCGCGCCCTCCCCCCCATCGGCGACCGCACCCTCGACAAGCTCACCCAGCCCAAAGACGCCCTCACCGCGGGCGCCCTCGTCGCCCAGTTCCATCGCGCCACCGCTAATCTGGACTGGGAGTTTCGCAGCGTCCGCGCCGGCGCCCACGACACCGAGGCGCACATGGCCGGCCTCAATGTCGCCGTCGACACCCTCCGAGATCATCGTCTGTGGTGGGACACCGCCAGCCTGTGGGAGACCATCACCGCCGGGTGGGTCACCTGGACCGGCGACACCGAGCTACCCAAGCGGGTGATCCACGGCGACCTGAAGATCTCCAACCTCCGCTTCACGGGCGACCAAGCCGTGGCGCTGATCGATCTAGACACCCTGGCCATGGGCACCCTCGACATCGAGCTCGGGGACGCCCTGCGGTCTTGGTGCAACCCGGCCGCAGAAGACACCACCGCCGCCACCTTCGAACTCGACCTGTTCGAGGCCGCCATGCGCGGATACGCGAGCCAGGCCGATCCCAGCATCACCGACCGCGAGTGGATGGCCATCGTACCGGGCATCGAGCGCATCTGTTGGGAGCTGGCTGCCCGCTTCGCCCGCGATGCCCTCGAAGAGCGGTACTTTGGGTGGAATACCCAGTTTGGCGGCCGCGGTGAGCACAACCTGCTGCGCGCGCGGGGACAAACCAGCCTAGCAAAATCGGTCCGCAAGGCCCGCGCAAAGGCCCAACTGCTGATGAAGAGCCTGCGATGATCGCCCTCCTCCTCTGGCTGGCCTGCGCACGCCCCACCCCGCCGGCCCTTCCGCCCCCGCCGCCCTCCCCCTCGCCGGCGATCTCGGCCGTCGACGGCTGGTTCTTGCTCCAACGCCACGAATCCTGGCTGTACGTCGATCTGCTCGGCCCCGATGGTCAGGCCTTGGCTACAGAGGCCGTCTCTCAAGGCCAAGGTCCTCAGCTCGATCTCACCGGCCCACCCGACGACGCCGACCCCGAGACCACCCGGCGCTTTCTCGCTGCATTCCAGGGTTCGCAACGGCCCAAGGTGTTCTCATGGCCTACGGAGGAGGGCTACGGACCGATGTTAGCGCAGTCCCTTCGCGTGGTGTCCGCGGTGCCCACACTAGATATCGACGAGAACCTGGTGCTCCGAGTCTGGCTCGCCCCCCTCGACGACGCGCCGTTGCCCAGCCAAGCGCTCACCCAGTGGCGGGCCCTTTCCGTACCCCTCCTCGGAGGTCAGCAACGCGCCAAAGTGCCGCCTACCTGTTCGAACTTGGGCGCACGTCCTGTCCGGGTCCCGCTACCGGCCGAAGCCACCGGCAGCCCCATGCTGTGTACGGCGTTGCCCCTCCCCGGCGGCGACGCTTGGGTGGCCACCGAACAAATGTACGGCGCCGACGGATTGTGGACGGGCAGCTGCACCTCGTCCGAGCTTCGACGGTCCACAGGGGGCGTCATGCCCACCCATCGGGCGTGTCGTAGCGTCCCAAGTCCAGTCGCCGATCATACCCTGCTGTACGGCATATCTGCCTTAGACAGCGGTCCAAACCTGCCGGTCGCCTGGTTCTCGCGGGGGCCCCAGCGCTGGTGGGTGGTGAATCACACCCTCGAAGGCACGCGATATCGCTGTTTGGCCGCCGAGCCTGGTCCCGCGATGAACTTTGACCTGAGCGCTTGTGCACAACCCAGGTAGGATGCGCCGGTAATGAATCTTCTCGCCTCCCGAAACGGGCGCCTGCTGGCGTTCTTCTTGCTGTACATCACCGAGGGCCTACCTCTGGGATTCGCAGCTGGTGCCATCGCCGTCTACATGCGACGCTAAGGGGTGTCTGTCGACGAGATGGGCCTCTTCCTCGCCGCCTTGTACGCGCCATGGGGCATCAAGTGGTTGTTCGGCCCCTTCGTCGACCTCATCGGATCCAACAAAATCGGTCATCGGCGGGGCTGGATTGGCTTCGCTCAGATCATCATGATTGTTGGACTGATGGCCTCATCGGTCATCGACTACACCGACAATATCGCCCTCTTCACCTGGGCCATGGTTGCCGTGAACGGGTTCTGTGCGCTGCAAGACGTGGCCATCGACGCCCTCGCGGTAAACACGCTCAAAGAAGAAGAGCGTGGCATGGCCAACGGGCTGATGTTCGCCGGTGCCTACCTAGGACAGGCCCTAGGCGGATCGGGCATGCTCTACGTCGCCAGCACCACTGGCGACCTCGACGCGGCATTTTTCGTCGTCGCTGGCCTGGTCGCAATGGTCTTTGTCTTCGTCGTACTGCCCATGCGCGAGGAGCCATCCGACACGCTCCCCGAGCACTTCCACGCCCGAGCGTTCACGAAGAGCGCGGTGACCTACGTCCGAGAGATGGTCCGCTCGGTCTTCCTATCAAAGTCGAGTATCGCCGCCTTGGTCCTCGCGATTCTTCCAGCCAGCGCGATGGCCTTGGGCCTCGCCCTGCAAGCGGCCTTGGCGGTCGAGCTCGGATTCGACGACGTCCAGATCGCCAACCTGGGGCTGGTAGGAGCGCTCACCGCCGGCATCGGATCTATCGCTGGAGGCTGGATATCCGACCGCACCGGACATCGCCGCACCTTGGCCGTCTATGTTCTGCTCACCCTGATTCCCACCGGGTTTCTCGCCTATCAGATGCAACAGTTCGGCTGGGTGATGCCCGTCGACGTCGGCGCCGCCGACCGCGTGGTTCCCCAAGGGCTTCAAGACGCATTCTGGTGGGCCACCATCGTCTATGGCTTCTTCACCGGGCTCACCTACGGAACGCGCATGGCCATCTTCATGAGCGCCTGCAACCCCAAAGTCGCCGCCAGTCAGTTCACGCTGTTCATGGCCGCCTCCAATTTCGCGATCAGCGGCACCTCGCTGTGGCAAGGCGAAGCCATCGTCCGCTTCGGCTACCCGACTACCCTGGCGCTGGACTGTGCTGCCGGCCTGCTCTGCCTCGCGGTCCTTCCCCTGGTGCGCCCACATCTGCGCAAGCAACCAGCCATCGCCGGCCTGCCCGTGGGAAGCAATCCAGTCGACCCGCCCCTCGCAGACTAAAGCGCCGTCGCTTCAAGAATCGTCAGCGCGTCGCAGCTGCGCGTATCGGTCCAGGCGTCCTGTTGATCCGTACAGTCGGTGAGATCGGCGCCGGGCACGTCTTGTACCCGATACACCTCCTCGGTGACCGTGATGCCTCCGCCAGAGCCCGTGAGCGACACCTCGTGCCACTCCAGGAAACACGCACCGCTCGCGTAGCTCGTCGTCTTGGTCACGCCCGCCGCAGACGAGTCGTCGAAGGTCTCGAAGTTGTAGGTGGCGAAAAGACCGCCATCGCACCCCGCAGCGTCGTCGCACCCGTCGCCCAGCATCACCTCGGCGCCCATGAAGCTGAGAGCACTGATCTCGAGATGACTAAACGGAAGCGCCGTGTCTGAGGCGCCGTTCACGTCGCAACCCATGGCGTTCTCGGCATAGCCATCCACCGCATAAACGCCTTCTAGGGCACTTCCTTCGTCGCCCACGTCGTTGGACTCACCGCTATCACATGCCACCAGCACCACTACAATCCACAGCCTCATGCGCGACCTCCATTGGACCCGCAGCATGACACGGCGCGCGGCTGCTGTCAGCGGTGGGTTAGGCTCGGCGCCCATGCTGTTCAACAGTTTCGAATTCCTGCTGTACTTCCCGGTGGTCATCGCGATCTATTTCGCGATGCCGTATCGGTGGAGATGGCTGCACCTGCTGTTGGCCTCGTACTTCTTCTACATGAGCTGGGAGCCGGCGTACGCCCTGCTCATCGCCGCCTCCACGGTTGTGGACTACTTCGTCGGCCTGCGCTTGCCAGAGGCCAAGGGAACTCGGCGAAAGCTGTTGCTGTGCGTCAGCTTGTGCCTCAACCTGGGCCTGCTGTTCAGCTTCAAGTACTACAACCTGATCAACGGCAGCTTCCAAGCCCTGGCCGCGATCGTGGGCGTCGACTGGCTCCTGCCCGAGTCCAACTTCCTCCTGCCCGTCGGCATCAGCTTCTACACCTTCCAGACCTTGGGCTACACCATCGACGTGTACCGGGGTAAGCAATCGCCCGAGCGCCACCTGGGCCGATTCGCTCTGTACGTCTCGTTCTTCCCCCAGCTGGTGGCCGGCCCCATCGAGCGCGCCTCTCGGCTGTTGCCGCAGTTCCACCAGGACCACGCCTGGGACAGCGCGCGGGTCGTCAGCGGCCTACGCCTCATGCTCTGGGGCTTGTTCAAGAAAGTCGTGGTCGCCGACCGCATCGCCATCTTGGTCAACGCCGTCTACGACCAACCCGACGACTACGCAGGATTTTGGGTAGTCTTAGCCACGTTCTTCTTCGGCTTTCAGGTGTACTGCGACTTCAGCGGCTACTCCGATATCGCCATCGGCGCCGCACGGGTCATGGGCTACAAGCTGATGCTGAACTTCAACCAGCCCCACATCGCCCGCTCGGTGGGCGAGTTCTGGAGTCGCTGGCACATCAGCCTGATCACGTGGTTCCGAGACTACGTGTACTTCCCCCTCGGCGGCAGCCGCGGCGCCCCCCTCCGTGTCGTCACCAATGTGCTCATTGTGTTCGGTCTCTCTGGACTGTGGCACGGTGCTTCGTGGACGTTCCTCATCTGGGGGCTCATGAATGGCGTCTACATTATCGTCGGCCGGGTCACGGCGGAAACCCGTGATCGCTTCGCCGTCGCCTCGGGATTCGCCCGACTTCCGCGCCTTCGCATCCTCTGGCAAACCCTCACCGCGGTTGCCCTCCCCTATTTCTCGTTCGTCTGGTTCCGCGCCGATAGCTTCGACCACGCACTGCTTGTATATAGCCGGCTGCTGTACGGTTGGGACCAGCTGCTGCAGCCCACCGAGCTGTACTGGACCCTGCACAAGATGGGGCTCGACTTCCCCCTGCTGTTCCTGATGCTACTGCTGGTTCCGGTCACAGAGCTTGGCGAGTATTTGCGCTTGAATCACGAAAAGCGTAAACCCGTTGCGACGTGGGTTCAGTGGACCTCGGACTACGCCCTGCTGTTTGGGGTGCTGGTCTTGGGACGTTTTAGCAGCGAGGCGTTTTTCTATTTTCAGTTCTAGACGACTGCAAAGTGGTCCAACAAATCGGGCCTTGTAGGCGCTGATACCTCCAAATAAGATCTC
>JAACDH010000626.1 GCA_009936995.1 Rhodobacterales bacterium | reverse complement strand
CAAGATCGTGTACAGCGGACCTGACGTAAACCTCGCTTACACGGCGATTATCACGGCATCAGTGTTCCACGAGTTTGTGGCACCGCGATTGCTCAAGAGCTTGCTCATCGACGCCGGAGAGCTCCAACAGGATACGGCGCCGATTTCAGCGCTGTCCCAGTCCAATTCACGTGGTTTTTAGGTGTACATCGTCGTCATCGGCATGGGCCAGGTGGGTCGTCATATGGTCAAGACCCTGGAATGGGAGAAGCACGATGTGGTGGCGATCGACACCAATGTCGACGCCATCCGATACGTCGAAGAGCATCACGACGTCATGACCCTCCAGGGCTATGGCGCCAGTCACGCGATCTTGACTCAGGCCCAAGCGGGTACCGCCGACATGGTGGTCGCGGTGACCGACAACGATGAGGTCAACCTAATCGCCGCGTTAGCCGCCAAGCAGATGGGCGCCAAGCGGGTGATTGCACGGGTTCAGAGCAACGCCTGGTCGGGTAAAACGGACGGCGCCGAGGGCGTCAGTTACGGCCTATTGGGCATCGACGTGGTGTTCAATCCGCGGGTGTTGCTGGCGCAAGAGATCACCAAGATCGCTCGTTCTCACGGTGCACTCGAGGTTCTCGATCTCGCGAACGGCCGTATCGAGGTCGTGCAGATGGAGCTCAATGAGCACACCAAGGTGCTACACAAGACGCTCGCGAATTTGCCGTTGCCCAGCCAAGTGCTCGTCGGCGCGGTGGTTCGAGACGGTGAGCTCTTCGTGCCGGGCGGGGCCGACGTCCTGCTGCCCAAAGACCGCATCTATTTGATCGGTAAGCCAGGGCAGATGGTCCAAGCCGAAGACCTCTTCAGCCACAACAAGGAGGCCCACCGCGTCTGCATCGTGGGCGGAGGCGTCATCGGCTCGGCGCTGGCGCGTCTGCTGTGTGAATCGGGTACGACGGTCCTCTTGATCGAGCGCAACGCCGAGAAGGCGCAGCAGCTCGCCCGGGATCTGCCGCGGGTCACGGTGGTCCACGGGGATGGCACCGACGCCGAGCTCCTGAAGGACGAAGACGTTGGCTCTTACGACCTTCTGGTGTCGGTCACCCACGAAGACGAGGTCAATCTGATGGCGGGTCTGCTGGCTGGGCGAGCCGGGGCGACCCGAACGGCGGCGCTGGTTCATCGACCGGACTACATCGACATCTATCGGCAGTTGGGTATCGATGTGGTGCTCTCTCCCCGTACTGTAGCATCGGACCATATCCTACGTTATTGCAGCGCTACACGGCTTCAGAGCCTATCCGTTCTCGAAGACGGCAAGGCCGAGGTGCTGGAGATTCACACGCCGGCGTTGGCTCGGGTGGTGGGGGTGCCCATTCGGCGGCTTGCGTTCCCAAGGGGTGCGCTGCTCGCCGCAATTATTAAGGGCGATCGGGTGGTTATCCCCCATGGCGAAGACGTGATCGAAGCCGGTGATTTAGCTGTTGTCCTCTGCGTTCCCGGGTCCCGTGCTGGGGTGGCTCGGATGTTTAAGGAGAGGTCCCTCTGAGTCACGCAATTCCCATTCACCGGCTGATCGCTCGGCCCTCCTCGTACGTGTTTCTGGGCACGTCAGCGGCGATGGCGTTGTGTGCGCTTTTGGCGTTCATCTTCGAGTCCGTGGGCTTTGCTGCTCGGCCGGTCGACGATGGCAGTATCGCGACGATGCTTCTCTGTGCGGGGCTCTCAGCGGCTGCAGGTGCGGGAGTGTGGCTCTGGGGTAAGGACGCGCCCGCCGATCCGTTCAACCGCAAACAGGCGGTGTTTACGGTCAACTTCATCTGGATGGGCATCTGTACCTTAGGGGCATTGCCGTATATGCTCGATGCTGGGCTGTCGTCCCCCGACGCCTTCTTTGAGACGTCGAGCGGATTTACCACCACCGGCGCCACCATTGTGGTGGACATCGAAGGTACGCTCTCGCACCCGCTATTGCTGTGGCGCTCTCTTACGCAATGGCTGGGTGGAATGGGCATTGTTGTACTGTTCGTTGCCATTTTCCCCCACCTTGGTGTCAGTGGAAAACACATGTATCGCTCCGAGGTGCCCGGGGTCACGGCCGAGGGGCTACAGCCTCGTATCGCCGAGACCTCCATGGTGTTGTGGCGTCTGTACCTGGCTTTTACCATTGCGGAAATCGTGGTTCTGTACTTGTTGGGCATGGACAGCTTCGACAGCTTGAATCACGCGTGGACCACCATGTCGACCGGTGGATTTTCCACGCGAAACGACAGCGTGGCCGCGTTTAATAGTGGGCCCATCGAGGTCGCACTTTCGGCGTTCATGCTCATCGCCGGCGTCAACTTTGGGCTGTACTACGCCGTCATGCGCACGCGAGATCTTGCCAGCATATTGCGTAGTATCGAGCTTCGAACCTATGGAATTCTCGTGGTGATCTCCACGTTAATTCTAGGCATGGCGATTGTACCGAACCACGACGGCGACTGGATTGAGTCCCTGCGAACAGCGCTGTTTATGGTGGCCACGACCATTACCAGCACAGGCTTCGGTGTCGATGACTACATGGGCTATTCTCCGGGTGGATTGCTGATCATCGTGGGGCTGATGTTCATCGGCGGATGCGCGGGCTCCACGGCTGGTGGTATTAAAGTGAGCCGGATTATTATTCTCACCGAGACCGCTTGGGCGATGTTGCGGCGGTCCGTGCGCCCCAACGTTGTCCAAGTGATTCGAGTCGACAAGAAGGTGCTTGACGACGACCTGTTGCTCGAAGTGTCTACGTTTTTCTTTCTGTATATGGCTTGTATGGCTGGTGGAACCGTCATTGTCTCGATGACGGACGGCGTATCGCTCCCCACCGCGCTGGGGGCAATGCTCACCAGCCTGTCCAACATGGGGCCGGCGCCATTCTATGAAGGCGCCGACAACTTCTCTTCGTATAGTGGATCGGCCAAGCTGATGTTTGGTCTGGCCATGATTCTTGGCCGGTTGGAGTTCGTGACCGTCATGGTGCTGCTCCTCCCCGACCTGTGGCGGCGCTGATGTCTTCTCATGGCGGACATAATCGAGTCGATGTACTCCGAAAAACGGGCATTGTAGCCGTACTGGTGGCGGCGCTATTGCTCCTGCATGCCTTTGGCAACCACACGGCCGAGGTGCCACCAACGGCACTTGCGCTCGGCTTCGTGATTCTTGCTGCGTTTGCCGTGGGCGAGCTCGTCGAGGTCGTCGGGCTGCCGCACATTACCGGATACCTGCTTGCAGGGCTGGTTTTGGGTCCTTCGACGGCGCATATTCTCCACGACGCCTTCCCATCTATACATCTGCCGCCGCCGTTCGACTTGGGCGTGCTCAACGAAGAGGTGAAGTCGCAGCTGCTCATCCTCGACGACTTGGCCTTGGCCTTGATCGCGTTGACCGCGGGAGGTGAGCTGAAGGTCGAGTCTCTCCAAAAGGGCATCAAACAGATCTTGGGCGTGCTCGGGGTGCAGGTGCTGGCGGTTGCCGGCTTTGTGATGGCCTTTGTCGTGCTGATCAGCGGCGTTGTGCCCATGATTGCGCTTCCTCAACTCGAAGGCGTGTCTCTCGGAGGCGCCCTAGCGCTTGGCGCTGTGTTGGGTAGTATTGCGCTGGCGACCAGCCCGGCCGCCACCATCGCGGTCATCAATGGGACCGGTGCAAAGGGCCAAACCACCGATACCATTCTCTCCATTGTCGTGCTCAAAGATGTGATTGTCGTGGTCTGCTTCTCGGCGGCCACAGCGGTCGCCACCAGCGTCCTGGGGTTGAGTAGTCAAGGTAGTTTTATTGGTTCAATGTGGCATATTACCCAGGCCTTGGGTATCGGTGTGCTGCTCGGGGTCGGAGCGCATCTGTACCTTAGGTACGTGGGAAGTCAGGTGCTGCTGTTCCTCGTCGGTACCATCTACACGGCTACGTTTGCCGCGGGCCAGCTGCATCTGGGAGACGAAGTTGCCTTGATGTTCATCGTCGCCGGTTTTATCACCGGCAACTTTAGCGATCAGGGCGAAAAGCTTATTCACGAGGTCGAACGGCTTTCATTGCCGGTATACGTGGTGTTTTTCACGCTGGCAGGCGCCAAGCTTCACCTCGACGTGTTGTGGGCCATGGCCGGATTCGCGGTGGCCTTGGTGTTGGTGCGAATGGCGGCCGTTTGGGCAGGTAGCTCAGCGGGCGCGCGCCTCTCCGGCGCCTCACCTGGTATGCGCAAGTACGGTTGGATGGGCTTTATTTCTCAAGCTGGCCTGGCAATTACCCTGGCCACAAGCATGCTCAGCACTTACCCCGGAGAGATTGGCGAGGGGCTGTTTTCGCTGGTGCTAGGTGGCGTCGCTATCAACGAGATGCTGGGTCCAGTGCTGCTGCAATGGGGCTTGAGGCTGGCCGGCGAGACGGGCAGCTCCGAAGTCGACGAGGTGGTAGAGGCGGAGGTCGTTGAACGTGGAATCGTTCCGCTCGAGTTGGAGATCGGAAATCCTTGGGGCCCACCCTTGGCCACGCAATCCGATGTCCTCAATGACGAAGTGGCCGACATCGAGCAAGAGCTGCGGCTGCTTGTTCGCGATCTCTCCGCTGGTCCGTTGCACTCCGCAGTCGAAGATGCGTCGTCATTGCTCACGTCCCTGCGTCGCGCGTTTCTGCGAATTCACCGGCGGTCTTTGATCGCGGCGCAGTCCGACCTCTCAGACGAAGAGCTCGCCAGTACATTCCGAGCAGAGATCGTTGAGCTAGGCGCGTTATGGCGTGAAGATGCGCTGGACAGGTCAGCGCGGATCTCTCGGCAAGACGTCTGGCAGCCCCTAAGTTTGGTAGAGCAGCTCGACGATGGCGTCCTCGGT
>JAACDH010000625.1 GCA_009936995.1 Rhodobacterales bacterium | reverse complement strand
CGATCGTAGCGAGCTACTTCGGTGTGTAGCGCCTTCCGAAGCCAGTTGATGTCGCGGTGCGCGCTGCGGATGCGGACGAGCTCGTCGAAGGCGGGGGCGTGGTCGGGTGCGTCAGCCAAGAGCTCTTTGAAGACCCGGGTAGCGTCTTCTTCGCGCTGTTCTTCGACCAGAGCGCAGCCAAGTGTCCAGCGGGCTTGAAGGTCGGCGGGATCGACGGCGAGGGCCTTGTTGCAGACTTCTCGGGCCTTGGCGATTTCGCCTAGCTGCAGGTAGCACATTCCCAAACGGGACAGAACGCGTGGACTATTGGGCGTGCGCTGTAAGTGGCGCCGTAGGTACATGACCGCGTTCTTGTACTTGCCCATCTGATAGGCAACCAGACCTAGGTAGTACTGCGCCTTATTGCGTAGATTGTCATCTTCGAGGAGCTTCGAGAACAGCTTGTGGGCGTCGGCGTAGCGCCCCATGTGCAGGCAGGTGATGCCCAGGTGGTAGTCCATAGGCGCCAAACGGGGGCCGGCGGCACCGAGCTGGAGGGCGCGAACGGTGTGGAATTGGCTGCGTTCGACCAAGCGTCCGCGGCCACCTAGCTCTTGGCCCCGTTGCCAGAGCAGCTGACCGAGCAACGCGTGGGCCTCCCAGGCGTCAGGAGCGGTGCGGCAGGCAATCTCTGCTTCGCGAACACCTTGATGGATGTCCTGGTTTAGGCGGTGCATCTCGGCGAGCGCGAGGTGGACGTCGCCGCGGTCGGCGGCAACGCGCGTGGCTTCGTCGAGGTAGCGAGCGGCGGGCTCGAGGCGTCCTAGACCGACCAACGAGGCGCCGGCGACGACAAGGGCCCCCGGATTACTGGGGAGTTGTTGGAGGATACGCCGTGCTTGGGTGAGGGCCTGGTTGAACCAAACCTCGCCGCCTTCGTGGAACCAGGCCTTGGACAGGCTTGCTACCGCGTATTCAGAGCGGGCCCCTACATCGTCTGGGGATGCGGCGAGGCGTTTATCGAGACGGGACATGGTCCAATCGAGCTTGTCGTGCGGAAACATTGCAGACCGGGGAGATCGGGTGGCGGGCCTCTACGATATCAATCCTAGGTAATCCCGTCGACGGCGGAATCTCGCTCTCTCGGTTACGGTCCGGTGCCACCGCTCCTCTGGACGATGAATCATGGATGAAATTGCTCTGAATCTGCGGCGCGAACGCGCAGTATCAGCTCTACTGCCGTTGTTCTTTGTGTCGGGATTAACTGCGCTGATTTACCAGACATTGTGGGCGCGACAGCTCCATCTTGTCTTCGGGACGTCAACCTTTGCCATCGCAACGGTGCTCGCGTCGTTCATGGCGGGGTTGGGCATCGGCGGATTGTTGATGGGAAGATACGCCGACACGGTTACTCGACCCCTGAAAATCTATGGGCTGCTCGAGATTGGCATCGGGTTCTACGCCGTCATTTTCCCGCTCTTGGTCACGCTGGTTTCGCCGATCTACCTCATGGCTTGGCGCACGCTGCAGCCGGGTCCGTTGACGTACGGGCTGATT
This sequence comes from Rhodobacterales bacterium, assembly GCA_009936995.1. GTDB lineage: Bacteria > Myxococcota_A > UBA796 > UBA796 > JAACDH01. Next base: position 4,849 of record JAACDH010000625.1, on the reverse strand, counting down.
CAGTTCGCGCTGGTGGGCTCTCTGCTGATCCTCCCCACCGCACTTATGGGCTCTACGCTGCCCCTGTTGGCTCGCTTTGCCACCGATCGTCTCGGTGCTGCGGGCGACCGGGTGGGCACACTGTACGCCGTCAACCCGGCGGGAGCCGTTTTCGGCACCTGGTTTGCGGGCTTCATACTGCTTCCGGTGAGCGGTCTTTGGGTGGCTACGTTGCTGGCGGCCCTGGCCAATGTGGTGCTCGGCATTGCGGCGATGGCGCTCGACTCCTACGCCTCGACGGCTGAAGTTCCGCCGGTCCAAGATGACGTTGACCATACCTACTTGGGCGAGATCGAGTCCACACTGGTTCCCGTCGCTGTGTGCATGGCCCTGGCAGGCTTCGCAGCGCTGTCCTACGAGGTCGCTTGGACACGCCTGATGGCGTTGATGCTCGGCGCCTCGGTGTACGCCTTCTCGGTGATGTTGCTGGCGTTCCTGATTGGCATCGCCATCGGCGGCAAACTCGGTGGACTCCTCGGCGACCAGGTGTTCCGCCGCGAGGGGCAGACCGGCGTGCTGAAGACCCTCGCCATCGTAGAGGTTGGCGTCGCGGTCACGTCCTACGGACTGATGTACCTCTACCCAGAGCTTCCGTTTTGGTACGTGTGGTTGTTCGATTTCCTGGCGGCCGAGGAGGCACCCGCCCGCATGTGGAGCGCATCTCTGGTGCTCTCCGGGCTGATTATGACGCCGCCTGCGGTGCTGATGGGCATCGCGTTCCCGTTGTCTGTTCGCGCTGTGGTTGGCGAACGAGGCGCGTTGGGCGGACCCGTAGGGACCCTGTACGGCGTGAACACGTTAGGTGGCGTCGTCGGCGCCTTTCTAACTGGATTTGTTCTGCTTCCCATGGTCCAGGTCCAGGGCACGATCTTTGTGGCGGCGCTCGCGAACCTGGTGGCCGCCGCGGTGGTCGGGCTGCACGCCTACAAAGACAGCGAGGCGCGGTGGGTGAAGATGGCCCCTATCGGAATTCTGGGTTTCGCGTTGCTCTTTGCAGCGCAGCGCCCACCTTGGAATCCGCTGCTGATGACCGCTGGCATGTACCAATACGTCACCCATTTCGAGAACCACACGCGCAAGGGCATTCGCAGCTACGCGGTCGAAAAGTATGACCTGTTGTTCTACGAAGAGGGGCTTTCGTCAGTGGTTACTGTCGCTCGTAACCAGAACAGCCAGAACATTTGGTTGGCGAACAACGGCAAGGTCGACGCCTCTACCACCACCGATATGCCCACCCAAGTCCTCTGCTCCTTGCTACCGATGCAGTACGTGGACGATCCCAAGGATGTCCTTGTGATTGGTCTAGCGAGCGGTGTGACGGCCGGGGCCATCACCTTGATTGAAGACGTGGATCGACTCGATATTGTGGAACTCGAACCGGCCATTGAACGAGCGGCTCGGCTGTTCGATGAACACAACCACCACGTGCTGGATGATCCGCGGGTCACCCTCATCGGAAATGATGGCCGCAACCACATCTTGCTCACGGCTGCCGAGACGTATGATGTCATCGTCAGCGAGCCCAGCAATCCATGGATTACCGGCGTCTCCAACCTGTTCACCCGCGAGCTCTTCGAGCTTGGTAACTCCAGGCTGAAGCCGGGCGGTGTGTGGTCCCAGTGGGTGCAGATGTACGGCATGGACAGCTACGATCTACGTACGTTGCTGGTTACCTTTGCGGATGTGTACCCCTACGTTTTGGTTTACGCGACCATCGAAGACGCCGACCTGGTTTTGGTTGGCTCCGAAAGCCCTATTGCGCCCAACTTTGCGGGCGCCGAGCATCTGCTGTCTTGGGACAAGGCCGCAGCAGAGCTCGCGCTGGTCGATGTTGAAGAGCCGCTCGATTTGGTTGCGCTGTTCCAGCTAGGACGCGAGCAGATCGTCGAGATGTCAGAGGACATGCCCCGAAATACCGATGACAATATGCGCATCGAGTACTCGGCGCCGCGCAATCTGCACGCCCAGACGCACGAAGAGAACTTCACGCTGCTGTTGCGCAACGCCATTGTTCCCTTCGACTCCATCGAGCGGGACCCACTGCTGCTCGCGGACCTCGCCCGGAACTATCAAGCGCGCAAAGACGTGCGGGCCATGAAGACCATCGTCGAGGCCATCAAGCTCCTGCCCAACGACTCGGGGCTGCGGAGCGATCTGATTGGCGAAGCCGCGGAGTGGCAGCAGACGCTGGTCGCCGAGTTCGAGGAGACTCGGGACGATGACAGCGAAGAGTAGCCTTCGTTAGTCGACGACGAGCTCTTCGTCGCTCTCGATTTCGTCGATGATTTCGTCGATCATAAGGGCGCGAGAGAGGATGCGTTGGTGCGCCGCGACCACCAAGCCGTCCGCAAAGCCTAGCACCAGGTACAGGGCCGCCCCGACGCCCCACCACATAGACGGGTCGAACAGGACTGCGCTGAGCAGGCAGCTGGAGAGCGCGAGGGCCATCCAGCGGCGGGCGACCTTGTTGCGACGGAGGTCTTTGAAGTTCCGGAAGGGAACCGACGAGACCATGAGTAAGCCCAAGAAGGCGACGAACGAGCCGAACACCCAAGTGGGGATGTGGAGCGCGTCGGACAGGTAGCCGTTGCTCATCCAGACGACCGTGACCAATGCGCCGCCGGCCATGGTGGAGGTAAGTCCTTGAGAGTGGCCCGATAGCGGCCAGTTTTGCTCGGCGTTGGCCACGTTGAAGCGGGCCAGGCGGAAAGCAGTGCAGAGCACGTACCAGAAGGTGATGGCCATGCCGACGGGGCCCATGTCCTTGAGGACCCAAGCGTATGCGATCATCGCAGGAGCTACGCCGAATCCGATGATGTCGGCGATGCTGTCGAGCTGAACACCGAACTCGGTAAACCGGTTGGTGAGGCGAGCGACGCGACCGTCGAGCATATCGAAGATGCCGCCGAAGACCACAAGAAGACAGGCGCGAGAGAGCACTTCCGGCGTTACTTCTGGCGTACTCATCAACAGCGCCATTGCATAGGTGCTGCAGAAAATGCTCGCCGAAGTGAACCAGTTTGGCGGATTGAGAAAGTGCTTAATCACGGGACATTCTCCAGGCTCCTCGCAAGAGCAGCTGAACGCCACCCATGTAACCTGCGAACATCCGAATGTCTTGGATGGAAGAACGCGATAGGCCGCCTGTATGCAGATCGTAGTACAAAAATATGGAGGTTCATCCGTCGCGGACGTGGACAGGATCGGTCGTGTTGCCGATCGGGTGGCCAAGACGGCTGCGAGCGGAAAGGGTGTAGTGGTCGTGGTCTCAGCCATGGGTACCACCACCGACCAGCTCTTGGAATTGGCGCGAAAAGTGTCGGAACGACCCGACCGCCGCGAGCTCGATATGCTGATCAGCGTGGGCGAGAGAATCACCATGGCGCTGGTGGCGATGGCTCTCAAAGACAGAGGTGTGCAGGCGGTTTCGCTGACAGGCTCCCAGAGCGGTATCATTACTGACGAGGCCCACGCTGACGCCCGGGTGATTGAGGTGCGCCCCAGCCGGGTTCGCCAGGCCCTTGAAGAGGGGAAAGTTGTGATCATTGCCGGTTTCCAAGGTGTAAGTCGCACAAGAGAGGTCACCACGCTGGGTCGAGGCGGTTCCGACACCACGGCGGTTGTTCTCGCGGCGGCGCTTAACGCTGTGCATTGCGAGATTTGCTCGGATGTCGACGGCGTGTGGTCGGCGGACCCTCGCGTCGTGCCCGACGCCGCTCGCCTGAACGAGATGGGGCTAGGGCAGGCGCTCTCAATGGCTCGCGGTGGCGCCAAGGTGTTGTTCGAGGATGCGGTTCGCTACGCTCGGGATCACGGTGTCACCCTTCACGCGTCGAGTACCTTTGGCCCGGGTGCAGGCACCCGATTACAGACTGCACCAGAGTCTATCGAGCTGGCTACCGTTACCGCCGACACCTCGTTGATGCGCGTGAAGCTGGCCATTGGTGGCGCGCAGGCTGTTGTCGCCGCAGGAGGCCGGATTCGATCGCGCCAAGACGACGAGGCCCTGATCGATATCAAGAACATCCACGGCAGCTTGAATGGACTGCAAGGCGTGACGGTGATGGGGCCCGTCTGTCGGGTCACGTTGGTTCGCTCGGCGGTGGCCGAAGATGCACAGGCGCTCGACCATGGGCGCGTGCTGCTCTCGAACGCCGGTGTTGACGTTCTGCACTCGGGTGCGGTGGGAGATAGCTGCTGGTTCGAGGTTGCAGCCTCGGACGTGATGTTGGCTTCTCAGGCCCTACATCAGTCGACCGAGAAGTCGTCCAAGTAGAGGCGGTTGGGACCGGGTGCGGTTCCGTTACGGGCCGAGACGACGTCTATGAAGAGGGCGCTAATTTCTGCGGGCACGAATTCGGGATCGCCCGGTGACACGGGGACGAGCTTGTCGAGGACGACGACAATTAGGTTGGCCTCTTCGGTGGTGATTCGGAAGACGGGCTGGTCGAGTTGGTACTCCTGCCCGTTGACGTCGAGCACGCGGACTCGGACAGAACCGGCTCGCCCGTCGGCTTGCATCTTGAACGAGATGCGACTGGGGACCGGGGAGGGGGCTCGAAAGCCCACGGTGAGGCTGTCACCGGACTGTACGTCGACGATAGTCTCCCAGATGAGCGCCGGATTTGGAGACTCGGCGGCCGTCTGGATGCGGATGCTGCCCTTTTGGTCGAACTCCCAGGGATGGAAGATGCCGGGGTTGCCGTCGGTGAACGTCCACCGGGTGGGGATGGTGCGCACACTCTCAGTCTCGAGCTTGATCTGACCGAGCATCAGGTGGCAGGCGGGCCCACACTCACCGGTGCGGATG
>JAACDH010000624.1 GCA_009936995.1 Rhodobacterales bacterium | reverse complement strand
GGTGTTTCTGTTTTCATCGGCGAAGAGAGCCTGAAATAGCTGGTCGAACGCTTCCGGCTCCGACGCGTTACCTAGCGAAAGCTCACCGAGGTGACCGAAGCTAGGTGCCGCGTGTCAATGCCTGATGGATTTCACTCAGAGATACACCGGCTGGTGCTCCACGGCCGATGAAGCCGACGGTTCACGTCGTCCTGTGGGAGAGAATGGACCGGTGAGGACCTGATTGGTTGTTATCGCGACGCTCTTGGTTTGTGCTGTTACCAAACTGCTAGGACGGTCCCAGAATGGCTAACCCAGCGCGACATGACTCGCGTCGCACCGTCGCTTCATGTAACCCACTAGTTGTAGTTGGCGAATGAAAGGCTTCCGCCGAAGCCTCCATCGACGACGAGGGTCTGGCCGGTCATGTAACGAGAATCGTCGCCGGCCCGGAAAGCGACGACCGACGCAATCTCTTCAGGCACGCCCCAACGACCGAGCGCAATATGCCGCTCGAGACCGTCGGCGAGACCCGGAGTCTTGCGCCCCTGCGCCCACATCTCGGTGATGATGAGGCCAGGAGCAACGGCATTGACCCGTACACCCTGACTCCCGAATGCTGTGGCCTGTGTTCGAGTGAGCGAGTCGAGCGCTGCCTTCGATGCCGAATAGGTAGGGCCCTCGGCGATACCAGTCTGGCCAGCCAGCGATGAGATATGGATAACTGACCCATGTCCTCGCTCTGCCATCTGACCGATCAAGGCGTTGGTGGTCTCCAGCGGGGCGATGTAGTTGATCTGCATGACCCCAGCTTCCTGACCCGCCCGTTCACCGATGCCCGCGTTGTTCACGAGAATGTCGACACCACCAAGGGCCGCCACGGCACGCGCTGCCAGATCGGCGCCGGCTCCGGGTTGCGACAGATCTGCCTCGATAGCGACGGCACCCTCGAGCTCACCGGCGATTCGCTCGAGGTCAGCCGTCGAGCGGGCGGCGAGTACAACGCGTGCTCCTTCGGCCGCCAGCACTCGCGCTGAGTGTTCGCCGATCCCTCGGCTTGCACCGGTGACCAAGGCTGTCCGCCCGTCCACCTTGCCCATCTTGTTTCCCTGTTTCCTCGGCTTGTGGCCGAACCCTAGTCTCGTGTTGCTTTGCGTGCCCGGTTTGGGTCGGTTAGAGCCTGCCGCGGCCTACGAGTCCGGATCGGCTGACGGTCATTGTTCGCTCAGGGATTTTGGACCCGTTGGCGGCGGGCACGACGCGTCTTTCGAGCGGGGCGTTGCATTCGTCCACGATGCGCAGATGTTGAGACACGTGAGGCCGACAGGAGATGAGGTCGTCGATCTAGTCTGCGCGTCCGCCCGATATTCGCGCCCAATAACCCGGGGTCCGTGGCTGGCGTTGCGCAGCACGGTCGCGTTCAACGTGCGGAAACTGTCCGGGTGAATCCCTCACATCAGTCGAGGCCTTACGAGAATACCCACCGCATGCCATGCGTCGTGGCGACAACGGCTGCGGTCAGATGGCTGTCCCCCGGGAAGAGAATGGCCTCGCAAGGTTCGGTTCTCAGAGACATCAAATCGTTCGCTCAGCCACAGCCACAACTCCTCCCGGATGAAGCGCAAGAAGAGTGGTGCAACCCCATCGTGACCGGGCCCCTCCTGGCCAGTGGGATTAACAAGATCCTTCGCTCGCCGCTCAAAGACGTAGTCGATGTCGGAGCCGACCGGGTAGCCGATGCCAACAGTGAGCACCAGAGGCATGTCGCCCCCAAGAAAGAGCAGATCCGACAGATTGGCCATGAACGGGAACGAGAGATTGGCATCGTGGGTTCTCCAGACCGGAATCGCGCCAATCGCCTGGATCTATCGTCACGGGTTTAGGAGCCGTCCTAGACCAACGGCAACACATGGGTGTACCCCTGGTTTGGTTGAGCTCCTTCAGGCCGTTGCTGAGAACGAGTTCTGCGAAGAGCGCGGGCTGCATGCGCCAAACCCCCAGGCAAGTCTGGCCGCGCCCATAAACGCTGCGAGTTTCGGCCTGGGACTTGCGCTCAAGCACCACGTACAAGATCGGCCAGCGCCGCATCGCCATCCACCACTACTCGGCCTCCAGCTGGCTCGAAGCCAGAGCCGCCCGTTTCATTGGCCCTCCTGCCATCGAATGTGTCCATGATGGCGGCGGCAACTGTCGTGCTGGTGCTGGCGGCAGGATGGAGGCCACGTAACGCAAACGGAAAGAAGACTTGACATGACGTGGATACGAACCATCCCACCTGACCGGGCCAAGGGCGAATTGAAGGAGATCTATGAGAAGACGAAGTCGCCTCATGGGACCTACGACGATGTCTACATCTCAAAGAGTTTGCGTCCCCAAACGATTCTGGGGCATGACCTGCTGTACCGGGCTGTTCTTCATCACCCTGATGTCCAACTCCAACTCTGGTTCTTGGAACTCGTAGCGACGTACACGGGGATCTTGCTCAATTGCACCTACTCGCCGACCCATCACGGCTCAAACTACCGACGGCTTCTCAATGACCCGGCTCGCCAAGCCGAAATCGACGAAGCGATGGCCGCGGATCGCTTCGAAGACGCCTTCGACGGCAAACAGCTGGAATTATTGCGCTACACCAAGAAACTCACGCTCACACCCGGTGAGATCACCCGCGACGACATTGAAGTCATGCAAAACGCAGGCGCTGACGATGGGGAGATACTCGAGGTCAACCAGGTTTGCAGCGTGTTCAACTATTCGAATCGATCGTTGGCAGGTTTAGGTGTCGACGTCGGCGATGATCGAGTCGGATTCTACTAGCCGGCGTTAGCGCCCTATCCACAACGCCCACATCACACCTGCACCAGTTTCAGGCTTCCTTGGGCAATCGCCGCAAGCACCTTGACCTTCTGTACATGTTCTGTGAGCAGGCAGAGTGTTCCTCCATGCGCGAGCGAGGACTTCCTCTGAACCCGGAATCGCAATGGTTGTTACGCTGATTGAACTCACTCAGGACCCGGAGACAGCATGACGGCAGCTATCCATGTGCAGACAGTCTCCAAGGCGTTCGGCACAACACAGGCCCTCGATGAGTTGGAGCTTCGGGTCGAACCCGGACATGTCATGGGCTTTCTCGGACCGAACGGCTCGGGAAAGTCCACCGCAATCCGCGTCCTCATGGGAATCCTGCACCACGATTCTGGCCAGGTGCGGGTGCTCGGGCAAGATCCTTGGACTGACGCCGTCGAACTCCATAAACG
>JAACDH010000623.1 GCA_009936995.1 Rhodobacterales bacterium | reverse complement strand
GGGGACGGACTCAACGACGGCGATGAAGTGGCGCTGGGCACCGACCCCAACAACGCCGACTCCGACGGGGACGGCCTGGACGACCTCGTCGACGACGACCCACTCGTCGTGTACACCACACCCACGACAACCACGACAACTACGACAACGGCGCCCACAACAACCACGGAGCCGGAGCCGCAGACCCTGCCCGACACCGCCGCTGAACCCACAACAAAGGGCCCCGGCTGCAACGCCACCGGCAACGCACCCGTAAGCCCCCTCGGCCTAGGGCTCGTGTTCGGACTGTTGTCTCTTCGCCGCCGCTCCTTGCGCGCCCCATCGTTTTTCACCACTTTCTTTGGTAGGAATTAGCAATGACCCTTACACAACACGTTGGACCCAAGACCGGCGCTGTGCTCATCGCCGGTGTCGTAGTGATTGCCGCACTCGGAATCCAGAAGCCCATCGAAACGGCCAAAGAGGTCATCCACATCACCGCAGACCGCGGCGACTCTGAGTTGATGCTCGACGGTGTGCCCTCGTTCCGACGACTCACGGACGGCTCCCGGCTCAACCTCGACCTCACCACCCCGCCCGACGCCACCCACGTCGACGGCCGTCTGTGGCTCGACCTCAGCCCCAGCGACCCGCAATCCATCATCTTTGTTATCGATGGATCAAACTCCACTTACGACCCTGCGTTTCCTGGTTGTGGCGGCGACTACAATGGCGACTCCCTAAGCTCCATGGTGTCCGACTGCGAGTTCTCGTCGGTCGCAGAGACCCTTCGAACCTTGGATACCTTGAACATCGACGCTCAAATCGGGCTCGAAATCTTCAGCGGCTCTGCCGCCACCCTCGACGTCAGCCCCGATGCCAACTTCCAGAGCTGGACCACCGCCACCGCAGATCTAAATGGGGACGGTGAGGTCGATTTAGAGACCGTGCTGCGCAGCATCGAGTACAAGGTGTTTCCTAAGGTCCATCAATTCACCTACACCACAGTGACCCCTCGAACCGTCTTCTCGCCTGCCGTCCAAGAGGCCTGTGACGTGATGGCCACCGCACCCCATGCAAACCGCACGGTTGTGTTCCTTTCTGATGGTGAGAACATTGGTGGCGCCGCCATCAGCACCGTATTGCCCTGTTCCGAGCCGGTCACCTTTCACGCCGTCGCGGTCGGCGCCGGATCTTCCTGCAATTACGCCCCCGGAAACATCGCCAACCTCCAAGACATCTCCGAGCAGGGCGGCGGAAACTGCTTTCACGCCGAAGACCCGTCGGAGCTGGCCAACGTGTTGATCAGCGCCCTTGTCCCGTCCATCACCAAGCTGGAACTCAGCGTCGACGGCGGCGCGCGCACGGACATTACCCACACCATCACCAGTCCGCTGCCCCACCTCGGTTCCGGCGAGCTGCAGTTCGGCATCGACACCGATGTGCCCGTCGACGTCCGCGACGTCACCTACTGCTTCACCGCCACCGCTGGTATCGGCGACGACACCCAAGAGGTCACCGAGTGCGTCACCAAGACGCTGAACAACGCGCCCATCGCGGTGGCCGGTAACGACCTCTTCATCACCGAGGGCGACTGGCTCACGCTAGACGGCAGCTACTCCGTCGACCCCGAAGGCGACAGCCTCACCTACCAGTGGTCGCTGCTCACGCTGGACGGCCCGCCCCTGGTGGTGCCCAGCGCGGTGCTGCCCGTCACCACCTTCCAGAGCCTGGACGACGGCGTCTACGTGTTCGAGCTCGAGGTCTCCGACGGCCTGGGCACCCAAACCGACACGGTCCAAGTCACCGTCACCAACGCCGACCCTGTTCTTAGCGTCGTAGCACCCGGCGGCACCCAAGGCGGCCCCACCCTGCTCACCGCCCAGTTCACCGACATCGGCATCCTCGACACCCACACCGCCACCATCGACTGGGGCGAGGGAAGCGGTCCCGTCGACGTCCCGGTTTCCGCCCAAGGCACCGGCTGGGGCGCGTTCTTCTCGTCACACATCTACGCCAACGACGGCACCTACCCGGTCGTCATCACCCTCACCGACGACGACGGCGCCACCGACCGCCACGCGCTCGACCTGTACATCAAGCCCACGGTCGCCCTGTTCGCCAACGGCACCGACGACAACGCCGTCGAATGGGAAGGCGATGGCGTGGCCGACGGGTGGGTGCACTCCAACGGCGGAATCCTCTTCCACAGCGGCACCAAGACCGTCGATGGCGACCTCGAATACGTCACCATCGACGACCTATGCTGCTACGCCGGCGACTGCGCAGGTGTCCTCCCACCGGTCCCCGCAGCGAATGGAGGTGTCCAATGAACGCCCGTCAAAGCCTCGGTCTCCTGGCGCTCATCTCCCTCGTTGGGTGTAGCAACACCGACAAGGATGTCACCACCGCCAGCACGAACACGGTGCAGACCTCCACCACAACGCCCAGCACCTCTACGACGACGCCGACAACGTCTACGACGACATCGACGACGTCCACCACAACCGGTGGCACCCTCACCTCCGAGTGCGACCTGCCCACGTCTACCCAGGGTGTGGTCGAAGAGCCGCCGGTCACCTACACCTTCGCCGACTACCTGCCCGGTGGTTCCACCGCCGTGAGCGTCGGCGACGACTACCATGACGTCAGCGCCGACTGCATTGGTGGCGTGTGGACGCCCGCCTTGCCCCTCGAAGATGGCCTGTACTACGCCGACTGCGACGTGGTCCTCCCCGACGACAACCTCGAAGTCCAGCTCACCATCGCCACCCCCGGTCACATCACCGTCAGCGGTCAGGCGCCCAACCTGTCTGCCTTCGCCGACGGCCTGGTCTTCATCACACCAAGCGTAGATGATCTCGCCATTCAGATCACCTCTTCCGACGGCACTTACCTGGGCTTCTTGTACGCCCTCGACGGTCAAATCGCCGTCTCGGGCAGCAGCAACCAGTTCTACTGCGGACTGGTCGCCGATCGACTGTTGATCACCGGCGACAACCTCTCGGTGAGCGCCAACGAGTGCGCCCGTCCCGAGGCCACCCAAGCGCCCATCATCCTGATGCCGCACCTCGAAGTGGCCCTTGGCAACCACCTGAGCGAGGTGCTGCCCGGCGAGGCGGTCACCAGCACCGCCACCTCGTCCAACCCCGGCGCACTGCTGCTGATGCAGACGGTGATTGGCCTCGAAAACCTTGGCACCACCTCGGTGAACGTCGACTCTTCTACCGTGGTCATCGAGGCCCTCGACCTGGCCACCAACACCTGGCTGGCGCTGGACGCACCGGTCTCCATCGAGGCCTTGTCCAACCCGTACACCGGCGTCACCTATCCGGTAGACTTCTTCGTGGGCACCCAGCTGGACGCCTCGGGCCTGGCCACCTGGAATGTACAGCTCCAAGCCGAGCTAGAGGCCGACGAGATCCTCCACCTCACCGACCCCGCGTTGGTGGGCGGCCTGCGCACCCGGGTTCAGTTCGATCTGGACGACCCCAGCGCCCCAGTTCGCCACCTGTACCGCTTCGGCGATGACTTCTTGGATGAGTTCACCCCCCACGGCGGCGTCGTCCAAGACGCCGGCCTCACCGTGGCTGGTGTGGACGGCCAGATGCAGTTCATCGACGGCAGCACCGTGCCCGCCCTCGCGTCCATCCTGTCCGGTGACGAGGTGGTCATCGACCACGTGGCCAACGCGCTACAGCCAGCACCCATCCAAGACGGTGAGACCGCCGAGGCCTACCTGGCCAAGCTGAACACCCTGGACGACAGCCAGATCAACGCGCTCGCTAGCGCCCGGGGAACCGGCGGCGGCGTGGGCACCGTGCTCGCCAGCCAGGTGCTCGCCGACACCACCCTGTTCCTGCCCATCGTCGACCTCAGCGCCACCGTGCCCGCGCGAATCGTCGCTGGCGCCACGTTGGACATCCCGACGCTCTCGCGCAACGCCGGCAGCGTCGCCGCCCTCGCGGTCAACGCGTCGGTGGTGTTTGTGGGCACCGACAACCCCGTTGCTACGGAGTCCCTGCTGGTCTCCGGTCAGCTGGCCGCCGGTCAGGCCAGCTTCACCGTCGACGCGGCGTTGGTCGGTCAGAACACCGCACCCACGCTCACCTGGACCTGGATGGACGAAGTGGGCGGTCTGTACGGGCCGGTCAGCCTGCCGTACGCCACCTTTGTCGACTCGCCTGCCGAGCTCACCGCCACGTTGACCGACGCCCTGATGGTCGACGCCGACGGCAACAGCGTGTTCACTACTGGCGATGGCGTCGGCTACACGGCGATTGTCCAGAACAACGGTTCCGAAGCGCTTGAGAACGTCGTCTTTGACCTGCCGGTAGACGGAAATGCGCCGTTGGATGTGGCCAGCGTGGTCACCAGCGTGGGCACGGTCACCACTGCGACCACGGGCCAGCTCACGGTCGATGTGGGTACCCTGAACGCCTTCGAAAGTACGACCATTACCTTCTCGAGTACGGTCGATGTGGGCTTCACTGGGGCGGATGTCACGGCACAGGGCACGGTCACCAGCGACACCTTAGACCCCGTGCTCACCGACGACCCGGTCCTGCCGGGCTTGGTCGACGCGACGGTGACCACGATTCTTCAAGCGGCACCCTCGCTGTACGCGTCCCTGGACGACTCCTTGCTCATCGACGCCGATGGCAATGGTGCGGTCAGCGCTGGCGATGTGGTTCGTTACGAGCTGAACGCCATCAACACCGGGCTCCCTGGCCTGGCCGACGTCCGTGTCCAGTTCGTGCCTGACGCCCAGAGCACCTTGCTCGTGG